>JAISRM010000070.1 GCA_031273645.1 Endomicrobium sp. | reverse complement strand
TTTGAGAAATATCTTAGAAGTAATATTGTAATTTAATAATAAATTTTCTTGATTTTGTTTTTTATAAGTTTATATTTGTACTTAATAAATAATCTATCTGTAAAGCTATTTTTCCAGTATTTTTGTATTAAATTTTTTATTTCGGGGATTGCGTAATTATAGATGTATTCGTTTCTGGTTTTATTATAAATATACTCTTTACTAAAACTTTCATAGAAATTTCCATTTATATCTTGCAACCGCAAGCCGTTTATTCTTTTTTCAGGCATTAAACAATGAAGCTTATGAAAAGAGCTTTGTCATAAAATTTCAGCCCAATCAAGCTCTCTAAGTTCCTGCAAATCTAATTCTGTTTTTGAGTTATTATATTTGCAAATATCGAGAAGTAATTTATGTTCGTATCGCATTTTTTTCTAATAGGCGTAAATGTTATTATCATGTTTTATAATAACGCTGTTTTGCCCGCTATTGCTTTTATCGACATGCCCGATAACTTGAGCGTCTATTGCGAACCGTTTAATAATATTAATAATTTTATCGGCATTATTTTCGTTGCAATACAACTCCATTCTATGCCCCATATTAAATACTTGAAACATTTCATTCATGGCAATATTGCCGACAGTTTGTATTTCCTTAAATATATACGGTATTTCCAAAAGATTATCTTTAGTGTAAACAAGCCCTTTGCCGAAATTTTTACTTTTGCTCATACCGCCGCCGGTACAATGAATAAGCGCATGCGCGCTGCTGAAATCTTCTTTCAATATTTCATTAATAATAGGAAGATACGTCCGAGTCGGGGATAATATCATTTCGCCTAATGTGTATTCGTTTTCAAATTTATCTTCCAAGCGATATTTACCTGAATACACTTTCTCCTCATTGATGCTTGAGGAATATGTTTCAGGATACTTTTCTTTATAATAAGAAGACAGTAATGAATGCCTTGCTAAAGTGAACCCATTAGAAGCAATCCCGGAATTATAAGAATTTTCATAAATCGTTTTTCCATACGAAGCTAAACCTATAATTACATCGCCTTCTTGTATATTATCGCAAGTTAAAATTCTTGAACGTCTAATTCTTGCAAAAATAGTTGAGTCTGCTATTACCGTGCAAACTAAATCTCCGACATCGGCAGTTTCTCCTCCTGCCATATAAATATTAATATCAAATGCTTGCATTTTTTTAATAAATTCATCGTATCCGTCTATCAAAGCTTTTAAAACTTTTTTATCTGTTCTGTGAGCATTGCGTCCTATTGTATTTGATACTGCAAAATTGTTTACGACCCCTGCGCAAAGCATATCGTCGATGTTCATTACAATTGAATCCTGAGCAATCCCCTTAAAAACATCAGCATTTCCAAACTCTTTATAACATAGATACGCAAGTATAGATTTTGTTCCGGCGCCGTCTGCATGTATAATAGAGGCATAATCGCCGTCGTCTGCAATATCTTCAATTATCTTGCAAAATGCTCCCGGATATAATCCTTTTGATTGATTTTTAATCGCTTCTTTCACATCTTCTTTAGTAGGAGACACCCCTCTGGACAAATACGATTCAGACATTATGTCCTCCGATAAATTTTTAAATTAATATTTTTCAAGATCAGATCTTAAATATATGCTTTCAATATAGCATTTTGTCGCGCAATATAAACTTCCGTGCTCAAAAGTTAAATAGCCCGTGTCCGAAGTATTTCATTTGAAGACGGGACATATAAAACAGTTTTTTTAAAACTGAGCAATTGGTTATTCGCGGGCAAAATATAATGAGTTGCCGGTATTTTACTGCAGTCATTTACATTATCCCGATAAAGAACAAACTTCAATCCTAAATACTAAATATCATAATATAAAAATATATTCCGACGATAGAAATACCAAATATCAATCGCAATACAATAAACAATTTGACGCTGAAAATATAAATAAAGGGATTTGGCATCCAAGAATTTGGTTGCAAAAAATAGATTTAAAAATTAAACATAAAATTCTTGCAATAACATTTATGGAAAATATAATAGACAAAGATATTGTTGTCTCTATGTTATCAGAGAGAGAAAATCAAAGTGAAGAATGCAGTATGTGCGGAAAAAGTTGTCCTCTAAAAAAAGAAATTATACAATAACATTATCTAATTTATACAAGGAGTCATTATGTCAATAAAAAATTTTTACGAGATTTTGAAAACTTCTGAATTTAAAGATATTGAAGTTGCAGATATTATAAACGATGAATTAACGCGTCAACGTTCAACTTTATGTTTAATTCCGTCTGAAAATTATATTTCAAGAGAAGTTGCAATTGCGTTGTCATCTCCGCTAAATAATAAATATTCAGAAGGATATCCTCATAAATGGAAAGAAAATACTGTTATTTCTCAAAACGGAAAATATTATCAGGGACAGAAAAATGCCATAGCCATTGAGGAATTGGCTATGAAGAGAGGGCTTGAATTATTTACCCAAAATCCTGATTTATATCATATTAATGTCCAATCTTTAAGCGGTGCGCCTGCAAATTTAGCCGTATTAAATGCATTTCTCAATAAAGGCGATACTTTTATGGGCTTAGCTTTGGATTTTGGCGGGCATCTTACTCATGGGCATAAAGTTAATATTACCAGCAAATACTATAATGCCGTACAATACAGTTTAAATAATAACGGAGAATTAGATTTTGATGAAATTGAAAAATTAGCATTATTACACAAGCCAAAACTTATTTTTTGCGGAGCAACGGCATATCCGTTAAAAATAGATTTTTCTAAATTTTCAGAAATTGCAAAAAAAGTAGGCGCTATACTTGCAGCAGATATTTCTCATATATGCGGATTATGCATAGCAAACGAACACCCCCATCCGTTCCCTTATGCCGATGTTATTACTACGACTACTCATAAAATTTTGAGAGGACCTCGCGCCGGAATTATTATATCTAAGAAAGAATACGGACAACAAATAGATAAGTCTATTTTCCCCGGCATTCAAGGCGGGCCGCATATGAGCGCAATTGCAGCAATGGCAGTAGCGTTTAAAGAGGCTATGCAGCCTGAATATAGAGACTATATAAAACAAGTTATTAAAAATGCAAAAGTCTTATCAGAGGAATTACAGAAATTAGGATTTAATATAGTCAGCAAGCGTACAGAAAATCATTTAATTCTTTTAGATGTCGTTAATAACGGTCATTTAAGCGTAGAAAACGGAAGTTGGTTGGCAGAAAGGTTAGAATTAGCCGGAATAATAACCAACAAAAATACAATTCCGGGAGATAAGAAACCTTGGATACCTTCAGGAATAAGAATAGGCACTCCTGCGGCAACAACACTTGGAATGAAAGAAGATGAAATGAAGTTAATTGCAAATTTAATCAAAAAAGCGACAGAAAATTCACATTCCGACGACACACTCAAAAACATATCGTTGGAAATAAAAACTCTATTGAACCTATTTATAGAAAAAAACAATAACTTGCTTATTTAAACATTTTTGCTTAAAAAGCAAGCAACTCTTTTAATGTAATATTAAATTTAGTTTTCTTTTTGTTTTCAATGGCAGAAAAATCATTGTTTTGCAAGTTTATTTCATAAGAATAATAACCAACGTCTATTTTTTGATTTAAACTTCTTATAAAACAACTTTCTTGAATATCTCCGACTCCTATTTCATTTATAAAAATAGGTTTGTTTTTAACATCTAATGAAAATCGTATCTTTTTAAACGTATCATTAAACTGATTGTTGCATATAAAATACAAGCCCGTCCAAGTTTCGCTTCCATTGCAACATATATTCATTCCGTTTTCATTATTATCAATGATTATAAAACTGCCGCTCTTTGACCGCAAGTCTGCGTTGACAAAGCGGATTTTAATTTTATACTATTTAGCAAGCTTAATATAAAAAAACCGTTGATGTGGATATACGGACAATTGCGCGGTTACAGAGAGCGGGCGGCGCTGAGATTCCCGCGCTTGCGGATTGTCTGGAGCAAATGGACCACAGAGGGCGCGGTCAAAAGAACAGAAATCGGTTATGTTAAATTTGAAAATTTAACTTCTTTGTTCCAAGTATTCCGCGACGTAACGCATGCGTTAATTGCGGCAAACGTGTTGGCGTTTGACAAGAGCGCAAATTTGTTTTCTTTGCGAATCAAGGTGGCACCGCGGATATATTTTCCGTCCTTGGCATAATAGTTTTATGCTTTGGGCGGCTTTTTTTTGCCAAAACAAAAAATGGCTGCGAATTAAAGATTTGCCAAAGGAGACATCATGTTAAAGCCCTCTATGGAGGAAGCAAAAAGTTATCTAAACGATTATACAGTAGTTCCCGTTTGCAAAGAACTTTTTGCAGACATCAAAACAAGCGTTGAAATATTAAAAAATTTTTTGTCGCAAAAACAATGCTGCTTTCTTCTTGAAAGCGTTGAAAGCGGGCAAACGTGGGGCAGATATTCTTTTTTAGGGTGTCGTCCTAAATTTATAATTACGTGCAACGACGGCAAAATAGAAATAGAGGGCGGCGGCAAAAAAGAAATTCAAACAAGCGATCCTCAAAAAGCGCTGCGCGAAATTCTGTCAAAATATAAAAGCCCGAAATTTGATTTTCTGCCGCCTTTTACCGGCGGGCTTGCGGGCTACTTTTCTTACGACTTTATAAAATACGCGCAGCCCTCTTTAAAACTTGAAAACAGAAACGCCGAAAAATTCGACGATTTCCGCCTTATGCTTTTTGATAAAGTAATAGCTTTTGACCATTTAAAGCAAAAAATTTTTATAATAGCCAACGTTTCGTCTGAAGATTTTGAAAACAATTATAAAAAAGCCCAAAAAGATATAGAAGAGCTTGAAAATATTATAAAGTTTTCGGGCGCAAACGCGGAATTTAAATCCGAATTGAAGTCGGAGCTGAAAATTCTTCACACTAAAGAAGAGTTTGCGCTGATGGTGGAAAAAATCAAAAAGCATATTTATGAAGGCGATATTTTTCAGGCGGTCATATCAAACGGAATCGAGGCGGAATTTAACGGTTCTCTTTTGGAAACTTACAGACTTCTTAGAACTATAAATCCGTCGCCTTATATGTTTTATTTCAATTTCGGACATTGCGAAATTGCGGGCGCTTCTCCGGAAACTTTGATTACTTTAAAAGACGGCAAACTTACAAACTACGCTCTTGCCGGCACGGTAAAGCGCGGCAAAACCGAAAAAGAAGACGAAGAGCTGCAAAGCGCTTTATTAAAAGATGAAAAAGAACTTGCCGAGCATAATATGCTTGTAGATTTGGGAAGAAACGATTTGGGAAAAATCAGCGAGTTTGGTTCGGTCAAAGTGTCGCAGTATATGAAAATTTTAAAATTTTCGCATGTAAGCCATATCGCTTCCGTAATTGAAGGAACGCTTCGGCAAGGATATGATCAGATAGACGCGGTATCTGCCGTGCTTCCCGCCGGCACTCTTTCGGGCGCGCCCAAAATTAAAGCCTGTCAGATAATCAACGCTCTTGAAAAACATAAACGCGGAACTTACGGCGGAGCGATAGGCTATATAGATTTTACCGGAAACGCCGATATGTGTATTGCCATAAGAATGGCAAAAAAACAAAACGATAAAATTTATATTCAGGCCGGAGCCGGTATCGTCGCAGACAGCGTAGCCGATAAAGAATATCAGGAATGTTTGAATAAAGCTACGGCGGTTTTAGAAGCCGTAAAAGCGGCTTGCGGAGGAAAAAATTGAAATGCGCGCAAAATATTTCATCTTTGGCTTTGCGGAGGAAAAATGATTTTAATAATAGATAATTACGACAGTTTTTCTTACAACTTGTATCAGTTTGTTGGTTGTCTAAATCCCGACGTAAAAGTAATTAAAAACGACGAGATGACGCTAAGCGGTATAGAAAAATTAAACCCGTCGCATATTATTTTTTCTCCGGGTCCCGGCCGTCCTAAAGACGCCGGCATTACTGAAGAGACTATAGAATATTTTAAGGATAAAAAACCGCTGCTTGGCGTATGTTTGGGTCATCAGGCTATATGCGAAGTTTTCGGCGCTGAAATCGTTTATGCAAAAACTTTAATGCACGGAAAAACAAGCGTCGTGCATATAGCTAACGGCAGCCCGCTTTTTAAAGGGCTTGCGCCTGTTATCAGCGCGGCAAGATACCATTCGCTTGCGGCAAAAAGGGAAACTTTGCCCGACGAACTTCTTGTTATCGCAGAGACTCAAGACGGAGAAATTATGGGCGTAAAACACAGGAATTACGATATTTACGGACTGCAGTTTCATCCTGAATCGATTCTTACTAAGAACGGAATGCAAATTATTGAAAATTTTCTTAGTATCGGAGAAAACAATGATTAAAGAAGCCATATCGGGCATTTTAAACGGAAAACATTTGACTTTAGATATGACGAAAGAAGTTATGTTTGAAATAATGTCCGGCTCGACGACGCCGTCGCAAATAGCTTCGTTTTTAACGGCTATGCGCATGAAAGGAGAAACTATAGACGAAATTACGGCCTGCGCTATGGTTATGAGGCAAAAAGCCCAAAAACTTACTCCTAAAACCGATGTGCTTGATATAGTCGGCACCGGCGGCGACGAACTTTATTCTTTTAATATTTCTTCGGTATCGGCTTTAGTGATAGCTTGCGGCGCAGTGCCGGTTGCAAAGCACGGAAACAGAAGCGTGTCGTCTAAATGCGGCAGCGCGGATCTCTACGAAGCTTTGGGCGTCAACATAAATTTAGATGCGAGCCAAAACCTGAAAGTTTTAGAGCAGACGGGAATTTGTTTTATGATAGCAAGCCTGTATCATTCGTCTATGAAATATGTCGCGCCGGTAAGAAAGGAGCTTGGCGTAAGAACGATTTTTAATATTTTAGGGCCGCTTGCAAATCCGGCCGGCGCAAATATGCAGCTGCTTGGAGTTTATGATGAAAATCTTGTAGAGCCGCTTGCCAGAGTTCTTGCAAATCTTGGCGTTAAAAGAGCGGTCGTAGCGCACGGACACGACGGTCTTGACGAAATCACTCTTTCAGACGCGACTACCATATGCGAAGTTGCAAACGGAAAATTGAACAGTTATTTTATAACTCCGGAACAGTTCGGCTTAAAAAGGTGCAAACTTTCCGATTTGCTTGGCGGCTCTCCGGCGCAAAATGCTAAAATAGCTTTAGATATTTTAAGCGGTAAAGACAAAGGTCCTAAACGCGATATTGTTTTGCTCAATTCAGCCGTATGCTTATATATGGCGCACAATAACATAACTCTCAGAGAGTGCGTAAATATGGCGCGCGATATTATCGATTCTGGAAAAGCGCTGCAAAAGCTAAACGATTTCATAGCCGCCTCGACGACGGCGGCTGCCGCCGTTGTATAGCGCCGGCTGACAATTCCCGTTTTTTACAAACAAAACAGACTTCGTCTGTTTTATGGGATTGGCAGTCGGCAGACTTCGTCTGTTTTTATGTGAGTTAATAAAACAAGCGCAGCTTGTCATTCCCGCGTTTTTAATATTCCAGCCTGCATTTGAGTGTTTTTATCGGGGGGGGGGGGAATCCAAGTTTACTAAAGAATTCTTCTTACATTGCGTTTTTAAAAGGAAATAGGAATAAAAGAATATAAAACAAAAGTGGATTCCCATTTTCATGGGAATGACAAACCTTAAAAAACAGACGCAGTCTGTCGTAGCAGAATGTCTCAAAGCTTGTCAATTCCTCGTCAGCTTGTCATTCCCGCGAAAGCGGGAATCCAAGTTTGCTAAAAAATTCTGTCAGACAGCCTTCGGCTGTTTTATAAGAACAGACGCAGTCTGAAAAGAAATAATGTTAGAGACTATATTAATATTAAACATGGAGCCCCACCCGATAGGAACACTCGAGTATAGGCTGCTTAGGAAGAAAGAATATTAAAAACGCGGGGATGACAGCTGCGGCTATTCCCATTTTCATGGCAATGACAAACACAAACAAAACAGACGCAGTCTATGTCCCATAAAACAGGCGAAGCCTGTCCCATAAAACAGACGAAGCCTGCGGGCTGTTTAGGAAGAAAAGAATATTGAAACATTTTTTTACGGAGCTGAAATAAAAATGATTTTAGATAAAATTGCAGCGGCTGCAAAAATCAGAGTCGCAAAAGCAAAGCTTGCTAATCCCTTGCCTTTATTGCAATCCGTATTGCAGTCTGAAAACAAATTCAAACGGGACTGCGTCCCGTTTCCTTTTGAAGCCGCGCTGTCAAAACCCGGACTAAATTTTATTTGCGAAGTGAAAAAAGCGTCGCCTTCAAAAGGTTTGATTTCGGTTGATTTTAAATATAAAGAAATAGCAAAGGAATATGAAAACTGCGGGGCTGCGGCAATTTCCGTTCTTACCGAACCGGATTTTTTTATGGGCAAAAACGAATATTTAACGCAAATTAAGCAGACTGTTAAAATTCCCGTATTGCGTAAGGATTTTATAATAGACGAATATCAAATTTACGAGGCAAAATACATCGGCGCAGACGCAATTTTGCTGATAACTGCGATTTTAGATTTAGAAACGCTGAAACGTTTTTACGCGCTTGCGCGCTCGCTTGGGCTTTCATGCCTTGTGGAAGTTCACGACGAAAAAGAGCTTGAAACGGCTCTTAAAACCGATGCGAAAATCATCGGAGTAAACAACCGCAATTTAAAAGATTTTACCGAAGATATAAACAACAGCCTAAATTTAAGAAAACTTGTTGCAAACGACAAAATTTTTGTTTCTGAAAGCGCAATAAAAACAAAAGAACATATCGATCTCTTGCGCCAAAATAACGTCAACGCCGTACTAATCGGCGAAACCCTTATGAAAAGCGGCAATATGCGAAAGAAACTTGAAGAACTTAAAAGCGGTCTGTAATTTAAAAACTAAGTTTAATTGTTAACATATTAGCTGTCCCATGAAAACGGGAATCGCCCGACTGTCATCAACTCACTGAAAATGGAAACCGTTTTCCCAAGCGTTGTCGCCAACCCGCATAAAAACAGATGCAGTCTGTCGTCTGAAAATGTCTTAAAATTTATTTCATAAAGTCTCAAAAGTTTGTCAATTCCCCGTCGGTTTGTCATTGCCGCGGGAATCCAAGTTTTCTAAAAAATTCTTTTTACGCCCTATAGAGACATTCGGGCGCAGGCTGCTTAGGAAGAAAGAACATTAATATTTTCGGGAATGACAAACCTTAAAAAACAGACGCAGTCTGTCGTCTTATAAAGTCTCAAAGTTTGTCATTCTCGCGTTTTTAATATTTGTTCTTCCTTAGCAGCCTGCGCCCGAGTGTCTCTATCGGGTGGGAATCCAAGTTTTCTAAAAATTTTTTTCTTACATTACGTTTTTAAAAGGAATTAGGAATAAAAGAATATAAAACAAAAATGGATTTCCTTTTTCATGGGTTGATGACAAAACTTGAAAAAACATAATGCAGCGGGTGAAAATTTATGGTTAGAATAAAAATTTGCGGGTTAAAACGTTTGGAAGATATAGATTGCGTTAACAGGACAAAGCCCGATTATGCGGGTTTTGTTTTTGCCGGAATTAAAAGAAAAATAGATTTTAATGCGGCTGCCGTTTTGAAAAACTCTTTATCCGGCGAAATTCAATCTGTCGGCGTTTTTGTAAACGAGCCGATAGAAAATATAGTAAATTTATGCAACGACAAGATAATTGACATAGCGCAGCTGCACGGCGCAGAAGACGCAGAGTATATAAAAGAACTTAAATCAAAAATTGATAACCCCGTTATCAAAGCCGTTGCCGTCGGCGCGGATTTTTGCTTTTCTGATTTTTCTGTTTCTTGCGGCGCCGATTTTGTTTTGTTTGACGGAGAGCGCGGCGGCGGCGGTAAAGTTTTTGATTGGAATTTAATAAAAGATTTTAAAGAAACGCCTTATTTTCTTGCCGGAGGCCTTAATAAAGATAATGTCGTAAATGCGCTTAGCGCGCTCAGGCCTTATTGCATAGATTTAAACAGCGGCGTTGAAAGCGGCGGAGTAAAAGATTTTGATAAAATAAAAGAAATCATAGAAATAGTAAGAGGAATAAGATGAATAAAGGAAAATACGGGCAGTACGGCGGGCAGTTTGTGCCGGAAACTTTGATGAATGCCGTTTTAGAATTAGAAAAAGCTTATGACTTTTACAAAGAAGACGATTCTTTTAACCGCGAACTTTCAAGCTTATTGAACAATTATGCCGGCAGGCCTTCCTTATTATATTATGCGAAAAATATGACGGAAAAATTAGGCGGCGCAAAAATTTATTTAAAAAGGGAAGATTTAAATCACACCGGCTCGCATAAAATAAACAATGTTTTAGGACAGGCTCTGCTTGCTAAAAAAATGGGCAAGAAAAGAATAATCGCAGAAACGGGCGCAGGCCAGCACGGAGTGGCCGCAGCGACGGCGGCGGCTCTTTTAGGTCTTGAATGCGAAATTTTTATGGGCGAAGAAGACGCTAAAAGACAGTCTTTAAACGTTTTTAGAATGGAACTTCTGGGTTCAAAAGTAAACGCCGTAACAAGCGGAACAAAAACTTTAAAAGACGCCGTAAATGAAGCCATGCGCGAATGGACAAAAAGAGTAAGCGACACGCTTTACGTTTTAGGTTCGGTAATGGGACCTCACCCTTATCCTATGATAGTAAGAGATTTTCAAAGCGTGATAAGCAAAGAAATAAAATCGCAGATTTTAGAAACCGAAGGAAAACTTCCTAACGCCGTAATAGCCTGCGTCGGCGGCGGTTCAAACGCTATGGGAAGTTTTTATAATTTTATAGACGATAAAACCGTCGGTCTTATAGGCTGCGAAGCCGCCGGCAAAGGCGCGGACACTTTTGACACGGCCGCAACTATAGCCGTAGGAAAGATTGGAATATTTCACGGAATGAAATCTTATTTTTGTCAGACAAAAGACGGGCAAATTGCTCCCGTCTATTCAATTTCGGCAGGGCTTGATTATCCGGGCATAGGACCGCAGCACGCTTGGCTTAACGATACGGGGCGGGCAAAGTACGTTCCCGTTACCGACGCTCAGGCAGTCGAGGCTTTTGAATTTTTATCTAAAACCGAAGGAATAATACCGGCTATAGAATCTGCGCACGCGCTTTATTATGCCATGCAGACGGCGCCGTCAATGCAAAAATACGAGATAATAGTCGTGTGCCTGTCGGGAAGAGGCGATAAAGACGTTGAGATGATAAAAAATTATTTAAACAGATAATAAATTTAAAGGGAAAGCAAATGGATAAAATATCTGAAATATTTAAAAATAAAAAATGTTTAATAACTTATTTG
Source organism: Endomicrobium sp. (assembly GCA_031273645.1). Classification (GTDB taxonomy): domain Bacteria; phylum Elusimicrobiota; class Endomicrobiia; order Endomicrobiales; family Endomicrobiaceae; genus JAISLV01. Next base: position 1,166 of record JAISRM010000070.1, on the reverse strand, counting down.
ACGGCGGGAGATCCCGACCTTGATAAGACGGCCGAATATATAGTAACAATGTCAAAAAGCGGAGCCGATTTAATAGAAATAGGAATACCTTTTTCAGATCCTACCGCCGAGGGAGAAGTGATACAAAATGCAATGATGCGCGCTTTAAAAAATGACATCACTATAGATAAAATTTTTGATGCCGCGGCAAAAGCGGGCAAAGAAATTCAAACTCCTTTAGTTTTTATGACTTATCTAAACCCTGTGTTTTCTTACGGATACGATAAATTTTTTAAAAAATGTAAAGAGACAGGGATTTCGGGCGTAATAGTTCCGGATATGCCTTTTGAAGAGCAGGACGAAATTAGGCAATGGACGTCAAAATACGGCGTTGACATTATCACCCTTATAGCGCCTACTTCGCAAGAGAGAATAGAAAAGCTTGCCGCGCAGGCTGAAGGGTTTATATATCTTGTGTCTTCGCTTGGAGTTACGGGCATAAGAACAAAAATAACTACCGATATAGAAAAAATAGTTTCGCAGATAAAAAAAACCGCCTCTGTTCCCGTTGCGGTCGGTTTTGGCATTTCAACGCCCGCGCAGGTGAAAGAAATGACAAAATATGCAGACGGAGCAATAGTGGGAAGCGCGATTGTAAAAATTATAGCCGAATACGGACAAAACGCATCTAAGCCTTTGGCCGAATATGTTTCTTCTCTTAAACAGGCCGCCTCTGAAAACAGCGCGGCTTTTTAACCGCTGCTTATTGTTAACGTCTGCCCCCAGTCTTCGCCTGCAGGCGAAGCCTGTTTTATGGAACGACAGTTTGTTTTGTCATTGCCGCGTTGTTAATATTTTTTCTTCCTAAACAGCCTGCGCTCCAGACTTCGTCTGTTTTATGAAAAGACAGCTTGTACCTGTTTTGTCATTCCCGCATTGTTAATATTTTTTCTTCCTAAGCAGCCTGCGCTCGAGTGTCTTTATCGGGTGGGAATCCATTCCCTCAGTGTTGTCATTCCCGCGTTTTTAATATTTGTTCTTCCTAAGCAGCCTGCGCCCGAGTGTCTTTATCGGGTGGGAATCCATTCCCTCAGTGTTGTCATTCCCGCGAAAGCGGGAATCCATGTTTGCTAAAAAATTATTTTTACATTATGTTTTTAAAATAAATAATGTTAACAACTATATTA
>JAISRM010000062.1 GCA_031273645.1 Endomicrobium sp. | reverse complement strand
ATATTTGGATTGCTGTTTTTGACAACAAGATAGATAAAATATGCCGTTTTTATATTTTGAATACAAAAGATGTTGAAAAATTTGACAATATAGAATTGCCGACATATCAAATAACAGACAATCAGAAAACTACATTGACTATAAATATTGACGGAGTTGTTTTAAATAAAGGCAGAGAATACGATTATTCTTGTTTTAACAATAGATTTTTCAATGATTGGAATGAATTAGAACTTGAAATGAAATGAATTTTAATGTAATTATAACAGCGTTAAATTTGCGCGTTTGGAAAAATTTGAGATAAAAGAAAGCTTGCAGAGGTAAAATGCCAGATAAAATTAAGGTTGAAAATTTAAGCTGTTTTTACGGCGGAAAGCTTGCGCTTGACGCTCTTAATATCAACGTTGAAAAAAATGAAATACTTTCCGTTATAGGCCCTGCAAACAGCGGCAAAACGACTTTCTTAAGAACTCTTAACAGAATGAACGACCTCGACGCCAATTATGTAAGAAAGGGCGAAATATATCTTGACGGCGACAATATATTTCATATGAACATGGAGAGGTTAAGAAAGCGCGTCGGAATGCTTTTTGCAATGCCGATACCGCTTCCGATGAGCGTTTATGAAAATATAATTTACGCTCCCAAGAGGCTCGGTCTTGTTTCAAAAAAAAGCGATATGGACGCAATAGTCGAACAGGCTTTAAAAGACGCTTCTCTCTGGACAGAAATAAAAGACAGACTCAATTCTTCAGCCATGAAAATGTCGGGCGGGCAGCAGCAGAGGCTTTGCATAGCGAGAATCCTTGCCATAAATCCCGAAGTTATTTTGTTTGACGAACCGTGTTCGGGGCTCGATCCTATTTCAACTGCAAAAGTAGAAGAATCGATGATAGAACTGAAAAAGAAATATACGATAGTGCTTGTTACAAATAATGTCAAGCAAGCTTCAAGAGTAGGCGACAGGACCGCGTTTTTTCTCATGGGCAGGCTTGTAGAACTTGATAAAACGGAAATTATGTTCGTCTCGCCAAAACAAAAACAAACGGAAGATTACATCACCGGAAGATTCGGCTGATTAGCAGTCCGTTCATTTGGGTTTTAAGCAATACTTCAAATGCCCTATGCTTGATAGACAAAACAAAATCCGGCTATAAAATCCCGCCGACAAAATATTTCTATAAATCAACCCGCCGTCCAACCCAGCCAAACAAGTAATGAAATTAAACAAATAAAAATAATTAAATGTTTTAACCGGCAATTATTGATAAATAATATTTAAAACCTATCGGTTTTGATAGAATTAGATAGTTTTTGATAGATGTTGACTTGCATTTAATTCTTTGCTATTTTATATATCAAATCTATCGGTTTTGATAGGTTTAGATAGTTTGCGATAGGAGTCTAAATATGAAAATTCCTGAAAAAGCGCCGAAATTAAACGATATTATAAATAAATTCGGATATGCAGAAGTGTTCAAACCTTTTTCAGATTCATCTGTTGATATGAAAAAAGTTATAGATGATTATGATTATTGGACAGAATTTAAGCAAAAAAACTATGGAATGAACCCCGAATTTGTTTGGGCAAGAAGAGAATTGGAAGCATTGACAAACAGAAAATATCTTCCTTTTTCAGATAAAGACGGAGATAAATTTTCGTTTTGGCTTCCGCCAAAAACTCAAGCTCCTTTGCATTTTATAGACAGGGACGCTTTGTCATTTCCTATTTTAGATATGAGAAATGAAGCCGAAAAAGCCAAGTATTTAATTGCATCTATCGTTGAAGAGGCAATAGCTTCAAGTCAAATAGAAGGAGCCGCTACAACGCGCCGCATAGCAAAAAAAATGCTTGCTGCAAATAGAATGCCTAAAAATAAATCAGAGTGGATGATTTATAATAATTATCATGCGATAAATCACATCAAAGAAATTGATTGTAAAAATCCCTTAAGCAATGACATGCTTTTAAAGCTGCATAAAATGCTTACGGAAAATACTTTTGAGGACAAAGAGAAGGATTCAATCGGCAGATTTCGCTTACCGGTCCAAGATGATGATATCGGCGTTTATGATATTGACGGCAATTTGCTTTATATGCCTTATCCGGCAGCTCAAGTTCCTGCAGAAATAGAAAAACTTATTGCTTTTGCAAACGCAACTCATGACGGCGTTCAAAATGAATTTATACATCCTGTTATAAAGGCAATAATTCTTCATTTTTGGATACCCTGCATTCATCCTTTTGTTGACGGCAACGGCAGAACTGCAAGGGCATTGTTTTATTGGTTTTTATTGAAAAGCGGATATTGGATTTTTGAGTATATTTCCATTTCAAAATTAGTATTAAAAATGTCAGGGCAATACAAAAAATCTTTTTTGTATTCTGAATGTTCTCACAACGATATAACATATTTTATTTTGTTTAATCTTAATATTATTGAAAAATCTATAAAAGATGTTATAGATCTTATGAATAAAAAAGAAGCTCAAGCAAGAAAGAATCGCTTTATTTCAGATAAATATCCCCGTCTTAATTTTAGACAAAGAGATATTTTAATAAATGCAATAAAGAATCCAAATAAAGAATATGAAATTGCCCTGCATAGAGGGCTTCATAGAATAGGCTACGCCACCGCCAGAGCAGATTTTATCGGATTAGTAAGTTTAGGTCTAATGGAAAGCCGTTTAGTAGGCAAAAAAAGCATTTTTATTCCCGCTAAAAACATATTGTCAAAATTACAGACTTAATTGAAGCTGACACATCTTTTGGCATAAATTTCTGCGTCTTGCTGATATAAAACAATAAAAATTTATAACAGCCTGAAATCCAAACAATAATTTTTCTGTCTGCGCAAAGCATACTTATTTTTAAATCATAAAATCATACGATGCATTACAATGGCGGAAATTCGAGGCGCTTTGCGCGCTGTTGGGTTTTTTTGCTATAATCTGTGGGAAAATGCAAAAACGCTTTGATAAGACGTATGACATCATCTCAAATAAAGAAATCTGCGACGGATATTTTGAGCTTAAAATTAAAGCCGAAATCGGTGTTATAAAATCCTGCAGACCCGGACAATTTTTTATGATTTGCGTTCCGGGCGTTTTTTTACGCAGGCCTATAAGCATTCACGACGCTCAAAAAGGCGAAATTTCTTTCTTGTACAAAATAGCAGGGAAAGGCACGAAAATACTTTCGCAAATTAAAGAAGGCGAAATTTCAATGCTTGGCCCGCTTGGCAACGGTTATCCGCAGCTTGATTTAAAAGGAACTTTGAACCGGATAATAATAGCCGGCGGCACGGGAATAGCTTCAGTTCATTTTCTTGCCGCAAGACTGAAAAACAAAGGAACTTTATATTACGGCGCAAAAACAAAAAAAGATTTGCTCTGTCTTGACAAGTTTAAACAACTCGGCTGGAAAACAATAATTTCAACAGAAGACGGTTCTAAAGGATACAAGGGATTTATAACCGGACTTTTAGAAAAAAAATTAAAATCAGACGACTGTATCTATGTTTGCGGACCTGCGCCGATGATGAAAGCGGTAATAAAAACGGCAAAAGAAAAATGCATATCGGGTTACGCTTCTTTAGAAGAGAAAATGGCTTGCGGAGTCGGCAATTGCCAGGGCTGCGCCGTTAAAATTGCAGGGCAAATAAAAATGACGTGCAAAGACGGACCGGTGTTTAAAATCAATGATATAGAGTTATAATTGCGTCTGTAAAATTTATCCGCCTGCGGCGATGACGTTATTAACCGTAAATTATTTGCATGTTTTGATGTAAACTAATAATATGAAACCAAATTTAAACGTAAATTTTGCGGGAATAAAATTAAAAAACCCGGTGCTTAGCGCTTCGGGAACTTTTGGTTACGGTTACGAGCTTGCAGACTTAATTCCTTTAAAAAAAATCGGCGCAATAATTACTAAAACTATTACTTTTGAGCCGCGTCCCGGAAATCCTCAGCCGCGCATAGCTGAAGTTGAAGGGGGAATGTTAAATACGATAGGGCTGCAAAACATAGGGGTCAAAGCTTTTGTCGGCGATCCTCTTGAAAAACTTGCTAAAATAGGCGTTCCCGTTTTTGTAAGTGTCGCCGGTCATTCTCTTGAGGAATACGCGCAAAGCGCAAAAGTATTGTCTTCTTACAAAGAAATAAGCGCCATAGAATTAAACTTGTCTTGTCCGAATTTAAAAAAGAAAATAGTGTGCCACGATTTGCCTTTGACGGCAGACGTTATAAAAAGCGTTAAAAAAATTTCAAAAGTTCCCGTTATTGCAAAACTGTCGCCTCTTGTTGCCGATATTGCAGAACTTTCTTTAGCGGCGCAAAATGCCGGAGCAGACGGCGTGACTATAGCAAACACTTATCCGGCAATGGCGATAGACGTTAAAACTTTTAAACCTAAACTCTCCACCGTAAAAGGCGGAATGTCGGGGCCGTGCATTAAGCCTATGTCTGTCAGAGCCGTCTATGACGCATATCCCGTTTTAAAAATTCCTATACTCGGCTGCGGCGGCATAACAAGCGGTCAAGACGCGGTTGAATTTATGCTTGCAGGGGCTGCCGCCGTAAGCGTAGGAAGCGCAAGTTTGGTATCTGCGCAAAATATAATAAAAATAATAGACGGCATTGAAAAAATATTGGCAGAAAAAAATATATCGTCTGCCGCCGCGCTTACGGGAAAAATCAATCAGGCGGTTAATATTTGTTGATTGAAAACGGAGCATAAATGAAAAAAACAATACTTGCTTTAGACGTATATGATTTTAAGAAAGCTGAAAAACTCGTTAAAGATACGTTGGAATATATAGATATATACAAGGTCGGTCCTATACTTTTTTTGCAGTCGGGAAGAGAAATAATTAAAATGATTCAGGATAACGGCAAAAAAGTTTTTCTCGATTTGAAATTTCACGATATACCGGCTACCGTAAAACGTTCGGTTGAGTCGGCAAAAGATCTCGGCGTTTACAGCTTAACCCTACATTGCGCCGGCGGGGAAGAAATGCTCTAAGCCGCAGTTTCCGTTGAAAACAGTCCTAAAC
>JAISRM010000044.1 GCA_031273645.1 Endomicrobium sp. | reverse complement strand
TGGAATAGAAAAAGATACGAATAAAGCTTACGAATTAATATCTAAAGCCGCAACGCAAGATGCGCAATATATTTCGCTTATGCAACAATTATATGGAAGATAAAATTGAGTCCCGTTCTGAGATTTTTTGCGCGCTTAGAGGTTTGATTTATACCGTCGGCATCGTTTTGTTATGCGCGGTTATATATTTATTTTTTTGTCTTGCCGCGGATATTTTTATAGACCGTATTTCTTACAGTGCAAAACTTAAAATAGAGAGCTTATTTCCTTTTGGAATAAAAGCGGATTGCCTGCAGTCTTCCGAGAAATTAAATAAAATTTTGCAGGAAATAAGTTCTTATGATAAAAGAATAGAAAATGTTTATGCGTGCGTAATAAGAGGTGATGAACTTAGAGCTTTTATGAATGTGCGCGGGCAGATTTTTGTTTATGAAGGTTTATTTAAAAAACTTTCTAAACAACAAATGACTTTTGTCCTTGCGCACGAAGCGGGACATTATATCAACAGAGATACTTTAAAAAAAATTGTCAGGAACATATTGACTTTATCATTTGCAGGCGACAGTTCCATGTCGGAATTTTTGTCTTTGTCTTATTCGCGCAAGCAGGAAGAAATGGCTGACGAATATGCAAGCAAAGTTTTGTTTAAGATGTTTGGCAATAATAACGCTGCATATGAATTTTTTGAAATTATCAATGCGGCAATGCCGGATGGGGATATGGCGTCGGAATATTTTTCAACCCACCCTTTAAATACGAAAAGAATAAACAAACTGAAAATACGTTTTTTACGCTATAGTTGATAATTGGCTCTTTTCTTTTATTATTATATAATCAAAGAGTAGGAGCTCTATATGGCCGGCGGTAAAACCAGTGGCAAAAATAATAATAATTTCAGCATAAATCCCGTTGTTTTGTACAGGGATTTAAAAGACGTGTGCGCAATGTTTTTTGCGTCGGCGCGCAGGAAATATCCGTTTCCTAAACGCAGCGCGGCTTGGGCTATTTTATTTTTATTGTATTTTATAATTCCGTTTGATTTAATGCCTGAAGCCTTGTTTTTATTTTTAGGTTTCAGCGATGATTTGCTTCTGCTCGTATATGTTCTTAACAAGATGCGCCCTGATATTGATAATTACAGGGAATTTGTAAAACAGGGGAAAATAAAAAATGAAAAAGTTTTTTAAATGGATGTTTATTTTATTTGTCATAATAGCGCTTTTAATAGCGGGGCTTTTAACTGCGCTTTATATTATGTATCCGCCGTCCAAACTTAAGGCCGCGGCGCAGGATTATGTGAAAAATAATTTTAACCGTGAAATTTCTTTTGACAGCCTGTCTTTAAATATCGTCGGCGTAAATTTAAACGGTTTTGCTTTTTCTGAAAGAGGAGGCTTTTCAAAAGGTACTTTTGTTTCGGCCCGCAAAGCTGTGGTCAAGCTGGAATTAAAACCGCTTTTCAGCAAAAAAATAGAAATAAAAACTATCGGCCTAGAAGATATTGTTCTTAACATAACTAAGGAAAAAGACGGCAAATTTAATTTTGACGATATAATAGAAAATGCGGCTAAGCTTGGCGGCGGAGATTCTGCGCAGAAAACGCCATCCTCGCCGTCAAACGCGGCAAATGCCGCTGCTCCTTTGGCGGGTTTGGCTTTAGTTGCTGATAATGTTTATATAAAAAACTCAACGATAAATTATACCGACAAAGCTGACGCAATGGCTTTTTCCGTCCGTAAATTTAATTTTAATATAAAAGATTTTGAACTGACGCATCCGTTTACCGTTGAAGGCTCTTTTTTGACCGACGTAAAATTGCAGGATATTAATTTGTCGTCGGTTTCATTCTCTTTTAAAGGCATTCTTGATTTGGCGGAAATGTCTCTTAAAGACGCTTCTTTTAATCTTTTGTCTTTTGAAACGGCTTACAAATCTTTAAAAATCCTGCTTGGCGGCAAAATATATAATTTTGAAACCCCGTCGGCGGATTTAAAAGGCACAATTGCCGGCGTTGATAATAAACTGGCGCAGGAATTTATTTCGGAACAGCTGCCGGCTTTTGCACTGCCGCAAATTAATGTTGCTTTAAATACTATCAGCAATATAGAAAACGGCTCGACTAAAATTAACGAAGCCAAAATTTCCATAGGCAATTCTTATGTAAGAACAACGGCTGATATTAATTATTCCAAAGATTTAAATTATAAATCGGATACCAAAATTTCTCTCTCGCTTAAGGAAATAGGCGATATAGCAAAAGAGGATTTATCCGCTTTTAAACTTGACGGCACGCTAAGCGGCAATATCGCCGCTTCGGACGGCGCGCCCATGCCGCATATTAAAGGTTCCGTCGATTTAAAAAATATCGGCGCGGCGGTAATGAATAAAGAACTCAAAAATTTAAACGGTACGATAACAATAAATTCGCTTGACGATATCAAAACAAATCTTATTAAAGGCATTTTTGACGGTTCAAATTTTTCAACTTCGCTTGCTTATGCAAAACCGGCAAAAACTATGAACATTGATTTTTTCTTTGATATGGATAAATTTACTCTCGACGATGTAAATTTTGATACGTTGTTTGCCGCCGCTCCTCCTTCTAAACCCGACGCGGCCGCGCAGCAGCCCGCCGCGCAAGCCGCAGCAAAACAACCGCAGCCGCAGCAACAATCTTTTGCCTGTACGGATTGCCAAAGGTCGTCCCCCGTTAACTTTAAAGCTGCGCTGAGCGTGCATGAAATTGCCAATAATATTTTTAATACGAAAGAACTTAAACTTAATGCGGATATTAAAAATTTAGATAATAAGCTTGACGCGGCCGCGGGCACAATAACATTTTCCACCAAGAACGGGGAAATACGCGATATTGATAAACTTATGAATTCTTCGGTAATATTAAAAATTGCTTTGACTTCCGTGCGGGTTGTACAAAAAGCTTTTGGTTTTCTTAAACTGGAGTCTTCTTCTTTCCGCGCGAACAAAATTACGTATTCGCTTATAGAAGGCGCTTATACGCTCAATAACGGCATAATAACTATTAATAAAACTGATATTGATGCCGATTTGACTACGGTAAAATCGTCGGGCAGCGTTAATCTGCTTAATGAAAAACTTGATATGAAGATAGAATCTCATCTTGGCAAAATGGGCTCAAGCGGTTTTAAACCAGTCGTCATAAAAGTTGGCGGCACGATAAACGAGCCGTCTTATAAATTGGACGTTGCCTCAACGCTGGCTTCCGTGCTTAATGTGCCGGGCAGTACGGTAAAGGGCGGGGCCGATGTTTCGGCAACGGCGGTTAAAGGCGTTGTTGACGGCGCGACAAGCGCGGTAAAAGGCGTAGCTAATTTATTTAAAAAGAAAAAATAAATTCTGCCGGTTTCATATTTTTAGGAATACTTTTTTGAACCCCGCCCCCGTTTTTTTACGGGGGCGGGGTCTATAAATTACCGTCGTCATTGCGGTCGGAGCCTGTCCCTGAAATCTGTGATAGGGGAAGCCGCAATGCTATTTTGCCGTCATTGCGGTCGTAGCTTCTCCCTGAAATCTGTGATAGGTGAAGCTGCAATGCTTTTTTGCCGTCATTGCGGCCCCCGAGCCGCAATCTCGTCGTAAAGACTAAGCGGGAGATTTCGTGTCCCCCGTAACCCCGCAACAAGTGCGGGAGAGACTAAATACGGGGCTAAAGCTCACGGAATGATGATTTATTAATTTATGGATTGCTTTGGACAGCCAAGTGAAATCCGCCCTCGCAAAGACATCTAAAAGTGTTTGTCATTCCCTCAGTGTCGTTGGGAGGGAATCTGTTTTTGCCGTCATTGCGGTATTTTTTGAAATCGTTATTCTCAGCCGGAGGCTGGAGCCCGCAAGGGCTGTCCATATTGAAGAATCTTATTTTTGGACATTGCTTCGCAATGGATACCAGCTGCGCGAGTATGACTAGAGAGGTTGTGAAACTCCACGGGTCAAGACCCGTGTCTTCTTTCTATCCAAACAATTCCATTGTTTGCCCCTTATCTTCGTCTCCTTGCTTTTGAACGTACATCCTTACCTGTTTTTCATTTACTCCAACTGTAGAAACAAAATATCCATTCGACCATATCCCATCACTACCACTGTATGCTTTTCGGCCTAATAGGCAAAATAGTTGGTAATTAAGAGTTTTTTAGTATAAATTCAATGAGTTTGATTTTTCTGTTTCTTTTGAGC
>JAISRM010000249.1 GCA_031273645.1 Endomicrobium sp. | reverse complement strand
AGCTGTTTTGTCAGAGTTCGTCTGTGTTGTCATTCCCATGAAAATGGGAATCCACGTTTGCTAAAAAATTCTTTTTACAGCCTTCGGCTGTTTTATAAAAACAGACGCAGTCTGAAAAGAAATAATGTTAGAAACTATTATTAATATTAAAAATGGATCCCCGCTTTCGCGAGGATGACAAACTAAAAGACATTTTGAAACGACAATTTTAAAAAAGCAGTTAACCGTTGACAGCTCTTGCTGACAGGTAGCGCTGGCGCCCAGCAGATTGTTGCGCGGAGGTCAATAAAAAATTATGAAAAAAATAATAATATCCTGCCTTACATTTTTATGCGCGCAAACGCTTTTTGCCCAAAATGCAGACGAGATTTTTAGCAAATTTGCAAACGTTAAAAGCGTTGAAAGCGATTTTAAAATGGAGCGTTTTGTTTCTATTTCAAAAACTCCGTTTGAAAGTTCCGGGCATTTTTTGTTTCAAAAACCGTCTTTTCTTAAATGGGAATACGCAAAACCTTTTGCTTACGGATTTACAATAGAGGCAGAAAAAGCGTTTAAATGGCAAAACAATAACGGAAAAACAGAAATAACCGACATAAGCTCGCAGCCTTTTGCAAAAGCTGCGACCGGTTATCTTTACGCTTTCATTTCAATGGATAAAGAGCTTATATCAAAAACTTACGCTATTGGCGCTTTTGACGAAGGGCTTGTTTTATCGCCGAAAAATAATTCAAAAAGTCAGGACGTGGACAATATAAAAATTTACGTTTCAAAAGACAGCCCGGCCGTGTCGAAAGTGGTAATTTCAAACAAAACCGGCGATAAAACGGAAATAAGTTTTTCAAATACTTCCGTGACCGAGTTTTAACGGATTAAAATATGATCTGGTCTTTAATTGCAAAGCATAAGAAACTTTATTTTACCGTTATAGCCGCAGTTTTTCTCTGTTTTAGCGCGGCTTTTTTTAAAATCCGTTTCGGGCAGGATATTGCCCAAATGCTGCCGGCGTCTTTTGCAAAAGAAATAAATCTTTTTCAAAGCTCGCCGCTTTCAAATAAACTTTTTGTAGTCGTAGAAGGCAAAGATAAAGAGACGGCCGAATCGGCCGCGCAGAGCATGATGTCGGCTTTTTGCGAAAATGAGGAGTTAAATTTTAAGCCTGTCATTGCAGACGCCGCTTTTCTGCTTTCGTACTATTATAATATTGCGCCCGTATGGAACGAAAATTTTGAAAAACAAATATTGCCGCTTTTAAACAAAGAGTCCGTGATCTTAAAAACCGAAGAAGCCGTAAGAATTTTGTATTCTGCAGAAGGCATGTTCAGACAGAATTTTGTTCTTGCCGATCCGCTCGGCTTTTTGGGCGTTTTTGCCGGAGAGCTTAAAAAAATAAACGCCGCGTCGGATCTTAAAGCCGAAAACGGATTTTTGTCGTCGCGCGACGGCAAGCGCGTTTTGCTTATTTTTAATTACGATAAAAATTTTCTTAACGCAGGCTCGGCTAAAGAAGCCGATATTTTTTTTAACAAAGCTCAAAGTTTCCTGCCCGAAGGCGCGCGCGCTTTTTATATGGGCGCTCCGCGATACACTGCTGAAAACAGCCGTATTATTTTAAGCGACATAAAGAAAATATTTTTTATAGCCGGCTCTTTAATGCTGCTGTTGTTCTTTGTTTTTTTCAGAGAGAAAAAATCTTTGTTTATCTATGCTTTGCCGTCTTTGATAGTTGTTTTTTCAACCGTTGTTACGGCTTATGTTTTCGGCTCTATATCGGGTATTGCCGTGGGGTTTGGATCTGTGCTTATGGGGCTTTGCATAGATTATTGCGTCTATATGTATTTTGCGCTGAAAGCTTCAAAAGAAGAATGCAGATTTGCCGCGGCTAAAGCCATGATAAAACCTATAAGCATTAGCGCGTTAACGTCTATAGCGGTGTTTTCGCTTTTGTTTTTTTCAAATATTGCCGTTTTTAAGCAAATATCCGTATTTTGCGCCTGCGGCCTTACGGCGGCTTTTTTTATATCCATTTTTATTTGCCCTTTAATTTTTGATTGCGCGCAGGTCAAAGAAAAAAGTTTTTCTTTTAAAAGCAAACTAAAACCCAAATACGCCGCCGCGGCGCTTGCGGCAATTGTTATTTGCTCTTTTGCGGGAATTAAATTTGCAACATTTAATTCGTCTTTTGAGTCGTTAAACACGGTGTCAAAACAGTTTCAAAAAGATAAAGCGGTTTTTGAAAGCCTTACTTCAAACGCTTATAACGATAATGAATTTTTATTTGTTTTTGCAGACACGCGGGAAGAAGTTCTTGAAAATAATGAACGCTTATCTGATTTAAATAAAGACGTTTTGTTTTTAGCGGATTTGTTCCCAAGCAAAAAACGCAAAGAAATTAACGTCGCCCGGTGGAAAAAGTTTTGGAATGAAGAAAGAATAAATGATATAAAAGAAACAATGGGAAGCGTTTTAAAACAATATGCCGTAGATCCGAATATCTTCAAAGATTTCTATTCTTTTTTAGAAACCGGCAAATTTAACGGCGCGCCAGATTTTAGCCTTGAGGATTTTTATAATCCCGTTATAAAGCGCGATAACGGTTTTGCTTTTGTAAATATTATACCCAAAAATTCGGCTGTATCGGGCGCAGACGGAGTTGAAACCGCGATTGTGTCAAATTCAAGCCTGCAGTTGAAAATAAAGAAAGAAGTGTTTTTGCTTTTTTATAAAATAATGGCTTGCGTTGTTGTATGCGCTTTTTTGCTTATAGGTCTTTTTCTAAAAAATTTTAAATTTGCGGCTTTAAGCATGCTGCCGCCTTTATGCGGCATAGGCGTTTTTTTTGCCATTGCGGCTTTGTTGAAAATAGAAATAAATATTTTCGGACTTTTTACAATGCCTTTGATCATAGGGCTTGGCATAGATTACGGAATTTTTATTATATTCCAAAATGTTAAAGGCAGTAAACTTCATCCGGATAAAGCCGTTATTTGCGCAGCTTTATCAACGCTTATAGGCTTTGGCAGCCTGATGGCCGCTCAGCATAAAGTTTTGTTTATAATAGGGTTAATGGTTTTTAGCGCAATTTTGACGGCGATCTTGGTAAGTCTTTTTATAATGCCGGCGTTTTTAAAAACAAAGAACGCGCAGTAACCGGCAATAAAAAATAAATGCGGCCTTTGTATTTTGTTTGCGCTTAATTTGCGCCGCTCTAAAGGATATGCGATGATCTATAAATACGCGTTGACGTTTGCGCTGCCGCTGTTGTTTTTTGCATCTTGCGCCGGGCAAAAAATAAATTATAACGTTAAAGAACCGCCGGCGGCTTTTGCGCAGGGTTTAGAAAAAACGACCATGTTTTACGGCGTTTACAAAGACGATTTACAGTTTAGAGTTATTGCGGTTACGGATAAAGACGGCGTGCGCGTAATAATAATGAACGATATGGGCTCTAAACTGCAGGATATGAAAATAACAAAAGAAAACGGAAGCGATATATATTTTATCGCGGGGTTTATGCCTAAAAACACTATAGAAGAATTTGAATCTTTTTTCAGACAATATTTTATAGATAAAAGTCAGGACAACGTTAAGGTTATAAATAACAGGATTTACTTTTACAGCGGAGACGAACCGATATTATGGGTGGGCAAAATATAAAAGCGCGCAAATGCCGGAAAGTAAAACCAAAATAAGCCGCGCGCTGCTTGCAAAATAACGGGATAAACAAATGAAAAACGTCAAAACAGACATAACCGGCGCATTTTCTGAAATGAGAGGCGGCGATTTTATTTTTAAAATCGGAAAAGATTTTATTGCGTTTAAAGGACATTTCCCCGACGAGCCTTTGCTGCCCGGCATAGTTCAGATAGAAATAGCCGCGTTTTGCGCAAGAAAGCTGCTTAATAACGCCGATGCAAAACTCAAATGCGCAGACAAAGTAAAATTTATAAAGCCCGTTCGTCCGGATACCGAAATTATTTGCCGGATAGAACTTTTGTCTCTTAACGCAGACGAAGCCGTTTTTAAAGCGGCGATAAAAGACGACAAAGAAACATATTCGCAAATAACTTTGACGGCGTCGGTTTAACGCGCAAAAATTGACAACAGACTAAGGGAATTGGAAAAACCGCCGAAGGCTGTTCCATAAAATAGGCGAAGCCCGTTGTCATTCTCGCGTTTTTAATATTTGTTCTTCCTTAGCAGCCTGCGCTCGAGTGTTTTTATCGGGTGGGAATCCATTTTTAATATTAATATAGTTTCTGACATTATTTCTTTTAAAAACGCAGAAATGACAAAACTGACACGGGCTGTTTCCAATAAACAGACGAAGTCTGGTCAAAGGGACGGGGGTTTTGACCACTAAGTTATGAATGACGTCGAGTGTTTCTGTTTTTGTCAACCCGCTTTCGCGGGAACAAACCGGACGAAGTCTGTTGCGAAAGTTTTTATTTGGGTTGATAATAGGCGCAGGCGGGCAATCCAATAAAACAGGCGAAGCCTGTCCAATAAAACAGACGAAGTCTGCAGGTAATGACTATAATGCGTTCAATAAAAAATGCGCGGAGGAAATGCCGATGGTTTGCAAACCGTATTTCAAACAGAATTGCCAAGATCCTAAACCGTTAAACTGCGCTATAACTTTCAGCCCGCGTTTTAGCGAACTTGACCCGATGAATATAGTTTGGCACGGCAATTATGCGGTTTATTTTGAGCAGGGACGTTTGGCGCTTGGCAAAAAATACGGCATCGGCTATATGGATTTTTACCGGCGCGGCATAACTATTCCTTTAAAGCAAATGCATTTTGATTATATGCAGCCGCTTGAATTTGAAAAAACTTACCGCCTTGAAACCTTCCTGCATTGGAACGAAGCCGCCCGTCTTGATTTTGAATTTTGCATTTATAACGACAGCGGCGCTCTTATGACAAGAGGTTACAGCGTTCAGCTTATGATAGATAAAGAAAAAGAAATTCTCGTCAATAAACCTGATTTTTTTGAAGAAATTTGCCGCAAATGGAAAAGCGGCGGACTGCAGCCGTTTTTATAGATTCTTAGGCGCGCCGCCTATGCAAGACTTTTCGGCGCTCTTATAAATGTAAAAATTTACTCTTGCGCTAAAAAAATTTAAAAAGATAAAAAATGAAATTTAACCCTTTAATTGTTATTCCTCTCTATAATCACGGACCGGCGGTTTCTAAAGTTATAAAAGAGACGCTGAATTTATATAAAAACATTCTCATTGTCGATGACGGCAGCACCGACGGCGGACTTGACTCCGTTTCGGCGCTGCCCGTAAATATAATTAAATTTAAGAAAAATCAGGGCAAGGGCTCTGCTATCATTTCGGCTGCAAACTGGGCTAAACACAATAATTTTACCCATATAGCAACTATAGACGCAGACGGACAGCATTTTCCATCAGATATTGGAAAACTTCTTTTATCCGCCAAAGAAAATCCTTCTTCAATCATCATAGGCAAACGCGATTTTCAGGATTCTTCAATACCGGCCGCTTCAAAATTCGGACGCAAATTTTCAGGCTTTTGGGCAAAAGTTCAAACCGGCAAAAACATAACCGACATTCAAAGCGGGTTCAGAGTTTATCCGGTAGAACTGTTTGACAAATATAAAATTTATTCGCGGCGTTTTACTTTTGAAGTTGAGATCGTTATAAAAGCTTTATGGGCGGGCTTTGATTTTAAAGAAGTCGAAGTCGGCGTGCATTACCCTAAAAACCGAGCCGAACGCGTTTCGCATTTTGGGTTTATTAAAGATAATGCGCGTTTAGGCGTTTTAAACACATATCTTACCATGCGTTCTATGATCCCGGTAGCTCACAGGCGGTACGTGAAAAATGAAAAAGGAGACATCGTCTCTTTAAATCCTTTTAAAGCCGTCGTGGAACAATTAAAACATAATGACAACCCTTTTCGTTTAGGAGTTTCTGCAGCATGGGGATCTTTTTGGGGCGCTCTTGCTCTGCCGGGCATAAGAACTTTTATTTTGATGGTCGGCGTAGGGTGGTTTAATTTAAACCGCGCCGTAGCTTTCAGCGTCGATAAACTTGCCATGCCGCCGTTTATTCCTTTTGTCTGCATAGAAACCGGCTACTTTTTGCGGCACGGACGTTTTCTGACGGAAATAAGCTGGCAAATAATAGGAATGCAGTTTCTTCAAAGAGTGTGGGAATGGATTTTAGGTTCTTTGATAGTTGCTCCGATATTTGCTCTTTTGGTAGGCGCAATTGTTTTTGTCGTAGGAAAAATTATGCGCGCCGGCGCAAAACGCTATTTATAACAAACAAAACGGACGCTGTCTGTGTTCCCATAAAACAGGCAAAGCCTGCAGACGCAGCTTGCTTTGGTACGATATACATATATATATGTATATCAAGCCCTTTGGTTTTTTGTTTTAAGACCTATTTTGATATAATAACGCGGCGGCGCGTTCTTAACGCGTTAAAAACGCTAAAATACGGGGTAATATGCAGCAATGGACAGGCGAAAGCAGAGGAAACAAATTTTTTCAAAAACTGCTTGCTTTTTTTGTAAAGTACGGCGGCAGACAAATCGCCTATGCAATTTCTTACGGCGTAGTTTTTGTTTATACGCTAATGCCTTCGGTAAGAAAAAGCGCGTCGTTTTATATTAAAAGAAGGTTTGGCGGACATTTTTTTTCATTGTTCTTTCACATTTATAAACTCAATCTGTCTTTTGCAAAGATACTTATAGACAGAGCGGTTTTTGGAATAAGAGGCGACGTTACGGTGATCTCTTCAAAAGAAGATCAGGATTTGTGCCGCAGACTTCTTTCTAAAAATAAAGGCTTAATTATTATTACCGCCCATTGCGGCTGCTGGCAAATGGCGATGTCGGCTTTTGATTTTATGGAAGGCGACAAATATGTGGTTTATTACCGGACGAACAAAGACGTCGATAAGCACGTTCACGAACTTTCAGGCGGCAGTTCGCCCGTTCATTTTATAGACTCTGCGGGTTTTGCCGGCGCAAGCATAGAAATAATGGCCGCTTTGCAAAATAAAGGCATAGTGTGCATTATGGGAGACCGAACATTTGGCGCTTTAAGCAATTGCGTTGAAGTTGATTTTTTGGGCGGCAAAATAAATGTTCCGGCAAGCATATACCGCATTGCCGGCGCGCTTGGAGTTCCCGTTGCAATTATATTTTTTCCGCATGTTTCAGGCGGGCGTATAGATTCGGTTATAGCGTCGTCTTTTAGCGTTGAAGATAAAGGCGCAAAACCGGAAAATTACGCAAAAGAAGCCGCAGTATTTGCCGGCTGTTTAGAGGCATTTGCTAAAAAATATCCTTATCAGTTTTTTAATTATTATAATATGTGGAGTAAATAAGCGCATATTCGGGAGCGTTCAATGATTCAAACTTCATTAGAAGACGTTAAAAAAGTTTTATCGGAAAATCTTGATCTTGAAGGAGTAGATTTAAGTTCGGTTAAAGAAGAAACTCCTTTGTTTGAAGGGCTGGGGCTTGACAGCTTAGACGCCATTGAGCTGGTGGTAATATTGAAAAAATATTACGATATCACAATATCTAATATGGAAGAAGGCAGAGAAATTTTTACGACGTTTGAAACTTTAAGAAAATACATAGAAGAAAACAGAACAAAGTAAAAACAAAGTTTTCGCTGCCGGCCGCAAATGAACTTTCGCGCAGCAAGCTGCGCGATGTCCGGCGTTTAACGGATTTTTTAAACTTCCCTTTTTCACTGGACAGGCTTCGCCTGTTTTATGGGATTGGCAGCCAGATTTCGTCTGGTTTGTGAAATACAGCTTGCGTCTGTTTTGTCTGTGTTGTCATTGCCGAGTTTTTAATATTTGTTCTTCCTTAGCAGCCTGCGCTCGAGTGTTTTTATCGGGTGGAAATCTGTGTTTGCTAAAAAATTCTCTCAGACAGCCTTCGGCTGTTTTATAAAAACAGACGCAGTCTGAAAAGAAATAATGTTAGAAACTGTATTAATATTAAACATGGATTCCCATTTTCATGGGAATGACAGGCACAAACAAAACAGGCGAAGCCTGCCATTTTCATGGGAATGACAGACACAAACAAAATAGGCGCGGGCTGTGTTCCATAAAACAGGCGAAGCCTGCCATTTTTATGGGAACGACAGACCTTGAAAAAACGATAGTTTCCTGATATAAAAACTCGGATGCAAGATGCTTAGGAACAATATTTGGGTACTGACTAAGTTGTTGCCTGCAGCTTGCTGCGGGGTATATGTTAACAATAAAAAATAAGCCGCCGGCTTGAACTGACAGAGCAAAATAAAACGTCTAAAAATAAAAACGAAGTTTTTTTAACGGCGGTAAATTTTGCGCGCCGCGCTAAAACGGGTTAAAAATGAAAACGATAATATCGGCAATAGGCTGCGTTTGCGCTTTGGGAAACGATATCGGGCAAATATCAAAAAATTTGTTTGCGGGCAATTCTTTGTTTTCATATCCTGCCGCAAGACTTCAAAGTTCTTATTCAAACGAATATCCGGTTTTTACTGTTGCCCAAGAAATTTTATCGCAAAAAAAAGACGGCGAAAGTTACAGTTATCTTTTTTTGCGCAAAGCTTTAGAAGAAGCGCTTGAAAGCGCCGTTTTAAAATCCGAAGATTTAAAAAAAGCGCGCGTCGGCGTCTGCATAGGCGCGACCGTTGACATTTCTTTCAATTGTTTTGATTTTTATAAAGAGTGGCGAAAATCCCGCAGCTCAGAGCCTGAAAATCCTGCATCCTCTCCCAAAAAACCGGCGAAGCCGGCGGCGCTTGACAAGTATATCGGCTACTCGGCCGCAAGCGAAATTTTAAAAGATTTAGGCATAGACGGCATTTCTCAAACAGTAGTCAGCGCATGCGCTTGCGGCACAGACGCCGCAGGCATAGGCGCGCAATGGATTGAACACGATATTTGCGATATTGTTATTTGCGGCGCAACAGACGAACTTAACATGATCCCTTACACCGGTTTTATAAAACTTATGATAGCTTCAAAAGAACGATGCCGCCCTTTTGATAAAAACAGAAACGGCATAAACCTTGGAGAAGGCGCCGGCGTTTTAATTTTGGAATCGCAAAAAAATTATGAACACAGACTTGCAAATTTAAAATCCGCGCAAAAAAAACTGCCCGACATTAAAGGCTTTATTTTAGGGTACGGAACCGCAGTTGACGCCTATCATGCCACCGCTCCCGACCCGCAGGGGAGAGGTTTAAAAAAAGCCGTTGAATTTGCTTTTAGTCAGGCAGACAAATCAAAAGAAAATATCGCTTTTATAAACGCTCACGCGACCGGCACAAAAGATAACGACGCAGCCGAAGCGGCGGTTTTTAACTCTTTGTTAAAAGGAGTTCCCGTAAGCGCGACAAAAAGTCTTACCGGTCACGCGCTTGGCGCCGCCGGAGCCGTTGAAGCGTGCTTAACCCTTATTTGTTTAAACGAAGGCAGAATCCCTCCCGTAAAAAATTTTACTGTACCCGACGAATCTTTAAATTTTTGCCCTGCGCTAAAAGAAACTTTTATAGACGGCGCGCAGGCCGCGCTTTCTGTTTCTTTGGCTTTCGGCGGCTGTAACGCCGCTTTAATTTTAGGCGGAAAAAAGTACGGCGGTAAAACTGCTTTATGAACGATAAAATATATATTAAAACAGCTTCTTATGCGGCCGACGTTTCTGGTTTAAATAATTATTTTCAGGCAAAACGTCTGCGGCGTTTAGACAATCTTCAAAAACTTGCCTTGCTTGCCTGCGCAAAAACGTTAGACGGCGCGGCAATAGATTTAAATTTGCCAAAAGAAAATATCGGGCTTATAATCGCCACAGGAAAAGGTCCCGTCGTTGCCACCTGCGGCTTTATGGACAGCATAATCGACGACGGCGACACCCTTGCTTCCCCTCTTGCTTTTTCTGCTTCCGTCCACAACTCTTTAGAAACTGCGGTAACGCTTGCTTTAAATTTGCGCGGCGCCTGCGTCAGCCTAAGCGGCGGCGCGAAAACTTTTGAAAACGCTTTGACAACGGCAAAAATCTGGCTTTCCGAAAATCGCTGCGAAAGCGTTCTTTTATGCGCCGCAGACGAAATTAATCCCGTAACTTTGACGCAATACTCAGACAAAATAATTCAGCGTCCTGGCGCTGCGGCATTTCTTATTTGCAAATCCCCTCAAGACGAAAACGTTAACGGCGGATTTTATATTGATTTGCCGGCTTCTTTTATTAGCGACGAATTTAATCCGTCTTTAGCGGCTTTTAATTTGGCAAGAAGTTTTGAGCCTTTTATTTTGCCGCAAGAAGCAAAACGCATAGCCCGCGATTTTGTTAAAACTTCTCTTGCAGGCAGCCGCCAAAATATAATGTCGGTTTTTGAAAATCAAAATACGGCCGAACTTCTTAAAAATGCCGGCGAAAACAAAATAAAGTCCGTTTGCGGAGGACTAAAATTATTGTGCGCGGCAGATAAAGATTTTACCGATCCGTATTCGGCGGAAACAGAAGTTTTTGACGGTTTTAAAAAATCAAACCGGATAAATTTTTTCACTTCCGGCTCTGCGGGCATTCCCAAAAACTGCATTCACTTAAAAGAAAGTATCGACGAAGAAATTGAAAGTCTGGCTTTTTTGTTTAAAGACGTTAAAAGGATAGTCGCAACGGTTCCGTCGCACCATTCTTACGGTTTTATTTTTACTTTAAAAATGCCGCGTTTTTTAGATATCGCCGCAGTTTCTTATCCTCCCGTTCCCACGCTCAAGTGGGCAGAAATTTTACAAGAGGGCGATATGTTTGTAACTTTCCCGATGTTTTTAAAAATTTTAGACGGCTTAAATTTTAAATTTCCGCAAGGCGTTCGGGTTTTAACTTCAACCGCGCCTTGTCCCGACGAGCTGATAGAAAAAATATACGCAAGCGGCGCTGCGCGCCTTACGGAAATTTACGGAGCTTCCGAATCCGGAGCCATAGCTTACAGACAAAACGCTTATGCTCCGTTTAACTTTTTGCCGTGCTGGGATTTAATTTTTAAAAACGGTATTGTTGATAAAATTAAACGCAAAAAAACGTCTTTAGAAATAGAAATACCCGATATCTTAGCTATGGAAAGCCAAACAATGTTCAGAGTTTCGGCAAGAAAAGATAATGCCGTGCAGGTTGCCGGAGTCAACGTATATCCTTCAAAAGTCGAGGCGGCGCTTAAATTAAATCCTTTTGTTAAAGACGCTGCCGTAAGGCTGGGAGGAGAAAGATTAAAAGCGTTTATAGTATTAAAAGACGGGGTTAACGTCGAAACCGCAAAAAAAGAAATTCATTCCGATATGCAAAAAAATCTAAGCGTTCACGAAATGCCCAAAAACATAACCTTCGGAGACAAAATACCGCTCACCCCTTTCGGCAAAAAATCCGACTGGTAAACAGGCTTCGCCTGCAGGCTGCGCCTGTTTTATGGAACACAGGCTTCGCCTGCTTTATTGAACACAGACAGCGTCTGTTTTATAGAATACGAGCAGCGTCTGTTTTGTTTGTGTCTGCAGACTTCGTCTGTTTTATAAAATACGAGCAGCGTCTGTTTTGTTTGTGTTTGCAGACTTCGTCTGTTTTATAAAATACGAGCAGCGTCTGTTTTGTTTGTGTCTGCAGACTTCGTCTGTTTTATAGAATACGAGCAGCGTCTGTTTTGTTTGTGTCTGTCATTCCCGTGAAAACGGGAATAGCCGCCGCTGTCATCCTCGCGAAAGCGGGGATCCATGTTTAATATTAATATATTTTCTAACATTATTTCTTTTCAGACTGCATCTGTTTTTA
>JAISRM010000227.1 GCA_031273645.1 Endomicrobium sp. | reverse complement strand
AAATGGGAATCCATGTTTAATATTAATATAGTTTCTAACATTATTTCTTTATTCTTTTTAAAAACGAGATGTAAAAAGAATTGTTTAGTAAACGTGGATTCCCACCCGATAAAAACATTCGGGCGCAGGCTGCTGGAGAATATATTATTTATGCATATCCCTGTCTTTTTAAACGATATTGGGCTGTCTTTTCCTAATAAAATTTGTTTTGAGCATTTTAGCGCCCAAATACAGCCCGGCAGCCGCATTGCCGTTATCGGAAATAACGGTTCGGGAAAATCCACGCTTCTTAAAATTATTAAGGGGGACTATGCAGGCTATGAAGGCGAAATTTTAAATAATGAAAAGATTATTTTCGGATATGTGCCGCAGATTATTAAAGATTACGATAATCTAAGCGGCGGCGAAAAATTTAATAAGGCGTTAAGTTTAGCTTTAGGAAAACATCCGGACATTCTTCTTTTAGACGAACCGACCAATCACCTTGACCGTAAAAACAGGCAATCTTTAATGAAAATGGCAAATTTCTACAAAGGAACTTTAATTATAGTCTCGCACGACTCCGAACTTTTGCGCAGCTGCATAGACACGATATGGCGCATAGACAACGCCTTCATAGACGTTTTTAACGGCAAGTACGACGATTATATGAAAAGTTTATTTCACGAAAGACAAGCCGTCGAAGATGAATTGCATTCCTTAAACAAAAACAAGAAATCAGCGCACAAAGCTTTAATGAAAGAACAGGAAAGAGCGGCAAAAAGCAAACAGAGAGGCGAAAAATTAGTAGAACAAAAAAGATGGCTGCCGGCAGTGGGCGATTTAAAGCAAAGCAGCGCAGAAAAAGCGTCGGGAAAAAACAAGGCGGCTTTAAACTTGCAAAGAGCAGAGCTGAATAATCGGTTGACAAGTTTAAGACTTCCGGAAATTATAAAACCTAAATTCTCGTTAAACGCAAAAGAAAATTCGGGAAAAACCGTCATGTCAATAAGCGGCGGAGCCGTTAAATATCCAGATTCTAATGAGTTTGTATTAGAAAACATAACTTTATCAATAGACGGCGGACAGCGCGCAGCTGTAACGGGCGATAACGGCAGCGGAAAATCAACTTTATTTAAAGCAATTCTTCAACAAAGCGCAAATAAAAGTAAAAAAGAAATTCAAGAAACGGATAATTTGATTATTTGCGGACAATGGGACATAGTTTCAATAGAAGACATAGGATATTTAGACCAGCATTACCAAGTATCAGACGAAACAAAAACGCTGTTAGAAGCCGTCTCTTGCGCTATGCCTCAAAAAACGCGCGTCGAGATAAGAGATTTTTTAAACGATTTTCTGTTTAGAAAAAATGAAGATGTAAATAAAAAAATTTGCTTTTTATCAGGCGGGGAACGGGCGCGCCTTGCTCTTGCTTTAATTGCGGCAAAAACGCCCAGACTTTTGCTTTTAGACGAGATAACAAACAATATTGATTTGGAAACAAAAAATCATTGCGCGCAGGTTTTAAAAGACTATCCCGGAGCGATTATCATTATTTCCCACGAAAACGATTTTCTCGAAAGCGCGCAAATAAACTCGTTTTACGATATAAAAAAATGAACCGCCGCGCATTTTACAATTATACCGGCATATGCCGGCGGCAGACGGTTCTTTTTAGATATCAATGAAAGCAGACGGATTAGTTTTCAACGTACTGAATATGTTTGTTTTCAAAACCGGCTCCGTTTAAAACGGCGGTAATGTTTTCAGTATGCAAAGGACCGGCAACATAAATTACGGCAGTCGCTATATCGTTTATTTTATTAACTTTTTCTTTTTGGGCGGCAATAAGAATGTCGTTTGAATCATACACTTCAATTTTTAAAATACCGGAAGCCTGCGGACTGTAATCGATCGTCAAAACGTTTAGCGCCGTTTTTTTATTTGCCTTTTTTATAAGAGCTTCTCCGGGCTTTAAATACAACTGCGGCTGAGCATTGTCTGCAACGGCCGCCGCGCCAAACAGCATCAAACCGGTAAATACTGCCGCTAAAGAAATAAATTGTTTCATTTTTAATTTTCTCCGATTATTTATAAGATGTGTGAAAACAATAGAATAATAGAATCTTTTCACAAAAATTTCAATACTTTTTTTCATATTTTTAACTTTATCCTTACGACAGTATTTTCTGGAAATAAAGAAAAGTCTTTATAAATAAGAGGAATTTCAACCGATTGACCCGGTTTTCCGGGCGAAACTTCAGGCGTTATACGACCGCTGATTTTATCATATATTTCATTTAAAACGATTTTTACCGGCTCAAAAACAAAAGGCGAAAGGATTTCAATTTCATCGCCTTTTTTTAGTTTATGCCTGAGTTCAATAACAATTGAAGATTTTTTATTTTCTCTTACGATGCCGGCATTTCTCCAAAAGCTCTTGCTTGAAGTGTCGTTATAATCTTGCGCTTGGGCTTGCGCAGCGCCGTCAAAAAAACCGGTCGTATATCCGCGGTTTTGCAAGGTGTTAAGTTCGTTTTCGTAAATATCTGATTTCCATAGATCAGGATTTAAAAAATAATCGTCAATCGCTTTTCTGTAAACTCTGGCGGTCTGCGCGGCATAATATTCGCTTTTTGTTCTGCCTTCTATTTTTAAAGAATCAAAGCCTGCCGCTAAAATTTTGTCCAAATGAGGCATAAGGCACAAATCTTTTGAATTTAAGACATATGAACCGTGTTTGTCTTCATAAAGTTCAAGATATTCTCCCGGCCGCAATTCTTCTTCCAAAAGCATTTTACTTTTATATTTCCATCTGCACGAATGGGCGCAGGCGCCGCTGTTTGCGCTGCGCCAAGCCATAAACGCCGACATCAGACATCGTCCGGAATAACTTATGCACATTGCTCCGTGAACGAATATTTCAAGTTTTAGAGCGGAACATTTTTTGCGTATTTCCAAAGCCTCGTTAAAACTTACCTCTCTTGCCAAAACGCATAAATCAGCGCCCATATTTTTCCAAAAATCCGCCGTAAGCCACGAACAAATATTGGCCTGCGTTGAAACGCGCAAAGGCATGCCGGGAATTTCTTTTTTGACGTATTGAAAAATACCGGGATCGGAAATTATAACGCCGTCGGGCATCAAACTTTTCAGCGTCTTTACAAAAGACGGGAGTTTTTCTACATCGCTGTTATGCGAAAACACATTTAACGCAAGATAAACTTTTTTACCTAAAGAATGCGCGTATTTTATCGCCTCTTGCATTTCTTCAATGGGAAAATTTGATTTAGCGCGCAAAGACATTTCCGGAGTTCCGGCATAAACGGCGTCTGCTCCGTATAAAAATGCGGTTTTAAGCGCCGAAAAAGAACCTGCGGGAAGCAAAAGCTCCGGTTTTTTAGCAATTTGTTTCATAATATTTATTTAAGCATTTTTTAGTATAATATCAAAGCATTGCCAAAAGATCTGAAAGGAGAAATCAATTGACAAAAAAACTTAATATTTCAATTATTTGGAAAGCGATTGTAATCGGAGTTTTGATCCTTTTAATGCTGATACCGCTGACATTTGTAAAAGGCGCGATAAAAGGAAGACTTGTGTACAAAGAAGAAGCTGCTTCAAAAATAATAAATTCATGGGGCGGAGAAATTGCAATCGCCGCGCCGATTTTAAATATTCCCTATCCTCAAAAACATGTAAACGAAAAGAAAGAAGTAAGCTATTCCACTCAATACGCAAAATTTGCTCCTAAAGATTTAGACGTAAAAGTGAATATGGTATCGCAATCGCGCTATATAGGTATTTTTGAAGTGCCGGTTTTTACCGCGCAAGTAACAATGAAAGGAAGTTTTGACAAAATATCGTCGGACTTATCGGCAATGAAATTAAATGAATCTTTTGTAACTCTTGAAATAAATAATTTAAAAGGAATTTCTACGCCTATCTTTACTTGGAAAGGCAAAAATTATGATTTTGCCCCGTCTGTCTATAACTCGTCTTTAAAATTAAGAGTTCCTTATACATATGAATATTCGCCGAGATCTTCATACGCAAAATATTATCGCGACGATGTTGTAAACGATCTTAAATCTTTAAGTTCTAAAATTGATTTTAACAACGATACGTCGGAATTTGCGATTTCATTTAATATAAAAGGAAGCAAAAGCATAAGTTTTGTTCCTTTAGCAAAAGAAAATTTATACCAAATATATTCAACATGGAAAAACCCTAATTTTTCCGGTAATTTTATTCCCGACACAAAAACGATAAATTCAGAAGGGTTTGACGCAAAATGGAATATCAACTATATGGCAAGCGGAATCCCCGCAAGGCTTGACAACGCAGATTTATCGTCGGCGCTGTTTACGACGTCTTTGTTAATCCCCGTTGACAATTACCGCGCGGCCGAAAGAGCCACAAAATACGGAATTTTATTTATCATTCTCACTTTTCTTGCATTTTTCGTATTTGAAATTACAAGCAAAAAACCTATTCACCCTTTTCAGTATTTGCTGGCAGGGCTTGCAATGGCAATATTCTATATTTTGCTGGTATCAATTTCAGAGTTTGTGTCTTTCTGCTGGGCATATTTAATTGCCGCCGCAGCCGTAGTCTCAATGATAACGGCCTATTTAAAATTTTCCGTATTAAAAAATATAGCGCTAAAACATACGCTTGTTATCGCAGCCGCTTTGTCGGCATTGTACGGATACTTATATATATTGTTACAGCTTCAGGATATGGCTTTGATTTTTGGCTCAATCGGACTATTTATCGGACTTGCGATAGTTATGTACGCCACAAGAAATATCGCATGGTATGAAGAGCAGTAAATTAAAACAACAACGCTTTAACAAAAAAAAGAGTTTGCCGCAGCTGCTCCTTGCGGCAATTTCTTTTTATCTGCCGCATGCCGCCGCAGTTTAATTGCATTTGACGCAATACCGGTTAAGAGAACGAGCGATAATAAATATGGCTTGTATGATAAAGTTTTCGGTAATTTTTGCACAGCGCAATCGGGGACAGTTGCATTGGGAAGTTAAGAAACTGTTTTTCATATATAAAATCCCGTGCCTTTTATAGACATAGGATTTTTTTATTTAGAAACAGCTCGACAAAAATATAAATTATAATAAATGACTTACCCTAATTGCTGTACTTAAAATTTATAGTGGAATGAATTGTAAAAACAAAAAAATATTTAGTATAATACTGAACCTTGCATTGCAGTATCAGCAAGGTCGTATCTTTGCTCGGTTTTTTTAGGGATCGGGCTAAACCCTTAACAAAAAAGGGAAAACCAAAAAGGAGGTGTAAAGAAAATGAATTACGAAAGCACGTTTATCTGTTCCCCCGAATTGCCTGTGGAAAAAGTTGAAGAGCTTACCGCAAAAGTAACAAAGCTTGTCGAAACTTCAAAAGGGACCGTAAAAACCGTTCAGCAGCTTGGCAAAAAGAGACTGGCTTATTCAATAAGCAAGTTTCGCGAAGGCAGCTATGTTTTTATGGAATTGAGCGGAGAAGGCGAGACCGTAAACGCAATTGAAAACTTTTTCAAACTTAACGATTCTGTTATAAGATATCTTACCGTTAAAGTCGAGAAAAAGAAAAAAGCTGCGCCAAAACCTGCGGAAAAGCCGGCGTCTGCGGAACCCGCGACGGAGGTAAACAATGAACCAGCAGCAGAACACGCTCCGCTTGCCTGAGCAAAACAGCGTAATAATGGTAGGCAGATTGACCAGAGATCCGGAATTAAGACGCACAGTGACGGGAAAATCCGTATGCTCTTTTGACATAGCCATAAGCAGAAGGATGAAAGATCCCGCTACGGGAGAATGGAAAGACGCCGATCCTACTTTT
Organism: Endomicrobium sp.; assembly: GCA_031273645.1. Lineage (GTDB taxonomy): Bacteria > Elusimicrobiota > Endomicrobiia > Endomicrobiales > Endomicrobiaceae > JAISLV01. The sequence goes on along the minus strand of JAISRM010000227.1, from coordinate 19,194 downwards.
GTTCCCATAGTGGTCTGGGGAGATCAGGCCGACAGATGCGCGGAACGCCTTAAAAAAGGAGTTCCCGTTCACGTTGAAGGCAGGCTTCAGACAAATAAGTGGGAAGGAAGCGACGGAGTAAAAAAAAGCCGTCTTGAAGTTGTAGCTTCAAGAGTTCAGTTTCTTTCTGTTATAAAGCAGACTTCCGCTGCGGCTATAGGCGCAAAGCCCGACGAAGACGGACAGCCTGCGGGCGCATCTGCAGAGTCGCCCGCGCCTTCTTATTCTGACGGCGCAGACGACGAAGACATACCGTTTTAACGCAGTTTGAGAGAACGAATAATGAAAATTTTTAGCGAGTTTTATCGCGCATAAAATATTAATTTTTTCTATCTTAATTTTAATCGTATTTTTTGGAGGAACATATAATGGCATTTACAAAAAAACCCGCGGGACACGGCGCAAAACCTCAAGGCGCCGACGGACAGGGACGTCCCGGCGGAAAATTCAGAAAAGGCGGGCCGATAAGAAAAAAAGTCTGCCGTTTCTGCGCTGACAAAGTTGAAATAGATTACAAGAATTTAAGTCTGCTTCGCGCTTTTATCACCGAAAGGGGTAAAATTCTTTCCGGCCGCATAACCGGAACTTGCGCAAAACATCAAAGAGAACTTGACGCTTCCGTAAAAAGAGCAAGAATGCTTGCCCTTTTGCCTTTTACGGTAAATTAGCCGCCGTCATTGCATGCAGCAGGAAAGCCGCCGCCGTTAAAAACGATATGCTTTTGGGCGGCGCAAACGGTTTTACAAATTCCGTTTAGTCTTTGCAATGACATTTAATCGGAGGAAAAAATGAAAGTCATATTGAGGTCCGATATTACCAATGTCGGACGACAGGGAGAGATAAAAGAAGTTTCGCCCGGTTTTGCAAGAAATTATCTTGTTCCCAATAATCTTGCTATGGAAGCAAACGCTCAAAATCTTAAGATTTGGGAAAGAGAAAAAATAAGGCTTGAAAAACAGAGAGACGAAGTAATAAACAAAGCAAAAGATCTGGCTTCAAAACTTGAAGCTGCGCAGTTCGTAGTTAAAGTCAAAATCGGCGATAACGGCAAGATTTTCGGTTCCGTAACTACGGCCAATATTGCAAAAATTTTTGAAGAGCAGGGCTTTGAAGTAAGCAAACGCGATATTCTTCTTTCCGACAGTATTAAAGAAACCGGAGATTATGAAATCAGCGTAAGACTTCATCCGGAAGTAACCGCAAAAATAAATCTCAATGTTTCAGGCGAAAAAGAAGCTTAAATTAACGGATATAAAAAGCCGGAAAGCCAAGCGCCTTTTGTTTTTGACGCTTGGCTTTAGACTTTCGGACTTTTTAGTTTCGTCTTTGGTATTTTATGGCAAACAATAATATTATTGAAAAAGTTCCGCCTCAGGCTATAGACGCCGAGATGGCTGTAATAGGCGCAATGCTTATTGAAAGAGAAGCCATTACAAAAGCCGTCGATATAATAAGCTCCGACGATTTTTATAAAGAAATACACAGACAAATCTTCATAGCTTCAAGAGATTTATACCTTGAAAACCAGCCGGCCGACATAATCACCATATCCGACAGACTTAAAAAAAGCCCCGTCTTTTCAGAAGCCGGCGGCGCGTCTTATCTTACTTCCCTTATAGATTCCGTGCAGACTGCGGCAAACGTCGAGCATTATGCTTCAATAATACGCGACAAATCTATTCTCAGACAGCTTGTAAGCGCAGGTTCAAACATAGTAAGCGAAGCTTTCAACGAAAAGTACGCCCCAAACGAAATTCTTGACAAATCTCAGGCCGCTCTTTTTGAAATTATGAAATCAAAAAGCGGCAGCGGTTTTTCAAAGGTTTCAGAACTTGTGCGTCCAACTTTAAAAATTCTTGAAAAGCTTCATTCTGACAAAAAAGATATTCCGGGTTTACGCACCGGATTTAGCGAATTTGACGTTATGACGGCGGGACTACAGCCGTCGGAACTTATAATACTTGCCGCGCGTCCGTCTATGGGAAAAACTTCTTTTGCTTTAAATATCGCCGAGCATGTGGCTCTTGAAGAAAAAAAGCCCGTTGCGATATTTTCTCTTGAAATGTCAAAAGAATCTTTAATGATGAGATTTTTGGCGTCAAATTCAAGAGTTAACGCCCACAATTTAAGAAAAGGAAGATTTCAGCCGGCCGACTGGAGCAGGCTTACCACAGCAGCCCAAAAAATTTCGGAGTCTCCAATATATATCGACGACAGTTCCGACGTCAGCGTCATAGAGATAAGAGCAAGAGCCAGAAGGCTTGCCACAGAGCTTGAAGCTAAAAAAACTCCGTTGTCTTTAATTATGATAGACTATATACAAATTATGCGCGGCTCGGGAAGAAGCTCAGAATCGCGACAGCTTGAAGTGGCTGAAATATCCCGTTCTCTTAAAGGTTTGGCAAGAGATTTAAATATTCCCGTCGTAGCGCTTTCCCAGCTTTCAAGAAAAACGGAAGACAGGGGAAGAAAAGACAATAAACCGCAGCTTTCAGATCTTAGAGATTCCGGAGCGATAGAACAGGATGCAGACGTTGTTGCTTTTATCCACAGAGAAGGTTATTATCACAGAGACGATCCGGATTTAAAAAATGCGGCCAGCGTAATAATCGGAAAACAGAGAAACGGGCCTACCGGAGAAATAAATCTCACTTTTGAAAGCGAATTTACGAAATTTTCCGATTTGACAAACAGATCCGAATCATAACATAATTAAAGTAAGAAGCTTAGAAGTTTAGCCGTAAGCGATATTTAAAAGAGAAGTATTTGTTAAATGATTTTTCCGGATTTTTTTAAATTTCTAAGTTTTCTAAATTTTTAGATCAGGGGATTTTATGACAAAAGAGCCGCCTCCCGAAGCTGTTAAAAAATTTAGCATAGTAAAAAGACAGCCGGTGTTTTTCCGTCAGAACTGGGTTGAAATAGACAAAAGCGATTTTCATTTCAATCTGAAAAAAATCAGAGAATATCTTGCCAAAGATACAAAAATAATGCCCGTAATAAAAGCCAACGCTTACGGACACGGCGGCGCGGTCCTTGCAAAAGAGGCGCAAAGAGCCGGAGTTTCTTATGCGGCGGTTTCTTCTTTGGAAGAAGGAATAGAGTTCCGCTCGGCCGGAATCAAAATGAATATTTTGGTTTTAGACGCGATCTTTCCGCCGGAAAATCTTCAGGTTGCAATAGCCCACAATCTTACTCCGTCCGTATCAAAAATGTCGGCTGTTTTGGCTCTTGAAGATTTGGCGGTGCGTTTAAATAAAAAATTAAATTTTCATTTTGAAATTGATACGGGAATGGGGCGCGTGGGCGCCCGTCCCGAAGAGGCTTATTCAATACTTCAAAAAATAGCGCAAACGCCCGAAATTTCAATGACCGGAATGTTTACGCATTTTTCCGTCGCCGACACCGATCCCGTTTTTACCCGCGCGCAAAGAGAATCTTTTGCAAAAATAGTTAAATATGCAAAAAATCTGGGCTTAAAATTTATAGCGCATGCCGCTAATTCCGCAGCTTTGTTTAAGGACAAGAGAACTCATCTTGATATGGTGCGTCCCGGAATAAGCCTTTACGGCTTAAGCCCTTTTAAGTACGCCGAGAGATTGGTAAAATTAAAGCCGGTATTGTCGTGGAAGGCAAGAATCACGGCGATAAAAAGAGTTCCCGCCGGATTTTGCGTAAGTTACGGCAGAACTTTTGTTACAAGCAGAGAGTCTCTAATAGCTACGATCCCGGTGGGTTATGCCGACGGATACAGCAGGCAGCTTTCAAATAAAGCAGACGTTTTAGTAAGGGGCAAACGCTGTCCGATAGCCGGCAGAGTTACTATGGATATGACCATGATAGACGTTACCGGAATAAAAGGCGTTTCCTGCGGAGACGAAGTCGCGCTTATAGGCGTTCAGGGAAAGGAACAAATAAAAGTTGACGAGCTTGCAAAAATTCAAGATACGATAAATTATGAAGTAACGTGCGCGATATCGCAAAGAGTTCCAAGAATAGTAGTTTAGCCGTAAAAACATATTGCCGCAGGGAAGCCGCCGTTTAACTGCGCGTTTTAGTAAAGCCGCAAACAGAGAAATATAAAAAATGAATAAAGCAAGAACGCTGGTAAAGTTTATACAATTTTTAGACGTAACTTTCGGCGCTCCTAAAAGATTGCTTTTATACGTCTTTGACGGAGTAGGCTCTGCTGCTGCTATGACTTTTGAAACTTTTAAATGGATCGCAAAGGGAGACATAAACCCTAAAAATACAATATCCCAAATGGTTGAAGTCGGGTGGTCTTCTTTTCCGATAGTGGCGCTTACTTCTTTTTTTACCGGAATGGTGCTGGCTTTGCAGGTCGGCTCGGCAACTTCCAATCTTTTTAACGAACCGGTTTACGTCGGCACCGTTACCGGTTTTTCTCTTGTAATGGAGCTAGGGCCTATACTTACCGCTATAGTCATAACCGGACGCGTAGGCGCGGCGATAACGGCAGAGCTTGGCACGATGAAAGTTACCGAGCAGATAGACGCTTTATACGTTTTGGGAACAAATCCCGTAAAGTATCTTGCCGTTCCGAGATTTTTAGCGTGTTTTTTTATGCTGCCTTTGCTTACTGCGGCTTCAAATATAATAGGCATTTACGGCGGCATGATAGTAACCGTCAATTCGTGGGAAGTAACGCCGGATATGTATTGGACGGAAGTTTTAGATTTTATGATCGTAAGAACATTTTTGCACGGCTTTATAAAATCTTTTTTTTATGCTTTGATAATAGCCATAGTTTCTTGTCATAAAGGCTTTAACACATCGGGCGGAGCAGAAGGAGTGGGCAAGGCGACAACAAATTCGGTTATGGTGTCGATAGTTTTAATTTTGGTGTCAGATTATTTTTTAACGGCTTTCTTGGTGGCATTAAACATAAAATAGAAAATTGTAATCCGCAATATCTCTAAGAAAGCGTTTGGTTAAAAACAAAAATACGGCAAAATATGATAAAAGTGCGCAGTTTAAATAAATCTTTCGGAAAGAAACAAGTTCTCTCCGGCATAAATATAGACGTTTATGACGGCGAAACGCTTGTCATTATAGGGCCTTCCGGCACGGGCAAAAGCGTTTTGCTTAAAAATATTGTAGGGCTTGTAACGCCGGATTGCGGTTCAATAATTATAGACGATACGGAAATTGTCAAAGCCAAAAAAGACGTTATTAACGAAGTTCAAAAAAAAATGGGCTATGTTTTTCAGGAAGCGGCTCTTTTTGATTCTTTGACTATAGAAGAAAACGTGGCTTTTGGGCTGAGAACCCTGACGAAGTTAGACGAAAGCGAAATAAAGCAGAGAGTGGTTCAATGTCTGTCTATGGTGGGTTTGGAAAACGTTGAAAAATTAAAACCGTCTGATTTGTCCGGCGGCATGAAAAAAAGAGTCGGGCTTGCAAGAGCCATAGCCTATCAGCCAAAATACATTTTTTACGACGAACCGACCACAGGTCTTGATCCTATAATGACCGACGTTATAAGCGATCTGATAATAAATTTAAGGCAGCGTTTGAAAATTACTTCCATAGTGGTTACCCACGATATGCGCTCTGCATATAAAGTAGCCGACAGAATAATGATGCTCTACAAAACCGGCGTGATATTTTCGGGAACTCCCGCCGAGACAGAAAATACGGATAACGAAATAGTAAAACAATTTATTTCCGGCTCAAGCAAAGGACCGATAGAGACGGATAGAACTTTTAGCCAGATGGAATAACTATGAATAACAAAACAAAATTAGGACTTTTTTTAACGGCGGGAATTTTAGCGATAATGATTTCTATTATCGCAGCGGGCAGTTTTAGTTTAAGCAGAACTTACAAAGTTTACGCTTATTTCAACAATATTGTCGGAGTTACTAAAAAAGCGAAAGTAAAAATCGCCGGGGTTGACGTCGGAGTTTTAAGAGAAGTTTCTCTTGAAAACGAGAAAGCCCGTCTGACGATTACAATTGACACTGGGGTGGTTTTGTATAAAAACGCCAAAATAAGCATAGTTTCTTCAGGGATAATAGGCACGAAATACCTTGAAGTAAACCCCGGAACTCCCGATAATCCTAAAATTAAAGACGGAGACGTCATAGAGTCTAAAGAAGCCGGTTCAATGGAAGACGTTGTAAATAATATGGTTACGAAAGTCAACTCAGTTTTAGACGAATTTGCCGGCAGCGCAAAAGAAGGCAATATTATCGGCAATTTAGCCGAAGCCGTAAGAGATTTGAAATCGGTAATGCAAAATATATCGTCTCAAAACGCTAAAATAGCCGCTTCAATCAACAATATTAACGATTTTTCCAAAAATCTTGCGCAGATGTCTGAGGCGGGAAAACGCGATTTGCAGGATACTATGGCAAATATTAAAAGCGCTTCCGAAAGGCTCGACATTCTTATTTCAAAACTTTACGAAGGCGACGGAATGATGGCCGCTCTTATAGGCGACGAAGAAGTCGGGCGCGAAGTAAAGGAAACGATTTCAAACGCAAAAGATGCCGTCGCTACGGCTAAGACCGCCGTCGAAAGCCTTACGCAGACTCTGGGAAGAGCCGAAAGTCTGCGCTTCCAATGGGATTATATGGGAAGATATAACGTTAAAGATGAAAAATTCAGAAATGACTTGGGCATTTCAATAATCCCCGGCAAAGATAAATTTTATTATGTAGGAATATCCAATGTCGGCGACGCTAACGAAGAAAGCGACTCAAATGAAAGGCATACTATGAACAGGCTTGAAGCTTTGATGGGTTTTAGATCCAAACATCTTGAAATTTACGGCGGAGTAATGCGCGGTACGGCCGGCGGAGGTTTCGGCATTTCTTTCCTTAACCCTATATACGAGCAGGCAAGAAGGCTGCAGCTGCATTTTAACGCTTATAATTTCGGCAGAAAGAAAAACGGACCCGAGATGGACGCCGATTTAAGATTTGGTTTTACAAGATGGCTGTTTGCCGGCGTTTCCGTTGAAGATATATCTTACAAAACCGCCGTAACGCCGTATATAAAAATTGAAATAGACGATAAAGATTTAGCTTCTCTTCTTGGAATAGTAAGCATTGCGGCCGTTTCTACAAAATAATTGTTCGCAATTTAAACGCTATAAGCAGTACTATAGACGGGACGAAGTCCCTTAACCTTATGAAATCAAAAATCAAAACAAAGTTTATATGCCAGCAGTGCGGACACGAAAGTCCGCAGTGGCTTGGCAAATGTCCGTCGTGCAGGGAGTGGAACAGCTTTGCGGAAGAAAAATTTTCTTCTTCGGGCGTTTCTGTCCAAGCCCGCCGCCAGCTTACCGGTTTTTCTTCTGAAGTTGTAAATCTAAAAGATGTTTCAGTCGGGGAATTTAGCCGTTATGCGACGGGAATAAAAGAATTTGACAATATGTTAGGCGGAGGAGTGGCGCCGGGTTCTTTAATTTTGCTGGGCGGCGCGCCGGGAATAGGAAAATCGACGTTGATGCTGCATGTTTCCTCAGCCTTAAGCGCCTGCGGGACGGTTTTATATATTTCCGGCGAGGAATCTCTTTCGCAGGTAAAGTCGAGAGCCGAAAGATTAAAAATCCGCAAAGAAAATATTTTTCTTGCATCCGAAACAAATCTTCAAAATATCGTTGAAGCCGTAAACAAATTTTCTCCCAAATTTTTGATAATAGATTCTATACAAACCACATATCATCCGGAACTTTCAAGCGCTCCCGGAACTGTCGGGCAAATAAGAGAAACCGCCGCGGAGCTTTTAAGAATAGCCAAATCAAAAAACATAGCCGTTTTCGTTTTAGGGCACGTTACCAAAGAAGGCGATTTAGCCGGTCCGAGAGTTTTAGAACATATCGTTGACACTGTTTTATATTTTGAAAACGAAAGGCAGCACGTTTACCGTATTTTAAGAGCTTACAAAAACCGTTTCGGTCCTACCAGCGAAATAGGAATTTTTGAAATGAATTCGTCTGGGCTTAGCGAAGTTTCAAACCCGTCTTTAATTTTTTTGGGAGAAAGAGCGGTAAACGCGCCCGGAAATATCGTTACCGTTTCTATGGAAGGCACGCGCCCTTTGCTTTTAGAAGTGCAGGCTTTGGCGGCAAGAACAAATTTTCCTGTTCCGCGCAGAATGGTTTCGGGATATGACGCAAACAGAGTTACTATTTTAATAGCCGTTTTAGAAAAAAGGCTGGATTTGCCTCTTGAAATGCAGGATATTTTTGTAAACGTCGCAGGCGGCGTTAAAATAAAAGAAACTTCGGCAGATCTTGCCGCGGCCTGCGCGATAGTCAGCGCAAATTCGGGTTTTATATGCCCTAAAGATTTAGCGGTTTTCGGCGAAGTGGGGCTTTCCGGCGAGGCGCGCGGCGTTTCTTTTGCTGCCGAACGTCTTAACGAGGCCGAAAAGCTCGGTTTTAAAAAAGCCGTAATTCCTAAAGGAAATTTTAAAAATCTCTCATATAAAGGCAAAATAGAAGTTGTCGGAGCGCAAACGGTTGACGATGCCGTTAAAGCGATAAGAAATTAAAAGTTATTGAACTTAATTTTCAGGAGAATTGCAGTATATGTGAGCCTAAAAAGCTCAAATAAAAATTTAATAGATTATTTGTCGGAAGCGCGGAGAAAGACCGCGTTGCGCTTGTGTTCAATGAAAATTGAACAAGGCTTATTGCAGTCCGCAAATAATCGTTTGCTTTATACCCGTCTCTTTTGAGACGGGTTAAGGCGGCGATTATACGGGTTACTGCAATAGCCTAAATAGTCGCCGCTATTTTTTATTTGCGTTTCCGGTTTATTTGTCATTTTGCGCGCCCGATTTAAATATTCGAGTGTAAACTCCGTCGCAGAATCTATAAAATTGACAACATAATAGGAGCGTACAATAAAATGCCGGATAATTCCTTAAAGAAGGGACGTTATACAAAATTTTCAAACAAAATAGGCTTGTTTAGTAACTCAAAAGGCGCTTTTATAAACAACAATCAAGATGTTGTTTTGAACTTTCCTTTTAAGGATGCTGTTCTTGAAGCCGGTATGAACAAAGAAGACAGCGGCAGAGAAGAAAGATTTTTACATATAGAAGTTGACGGTAAAGACATAGACACTCTTCTTGAACAAAAAGTTTTAACAGATTTCAAATATATTGATAAAGACGGCGAGAAAAAATTAACAGCAGACAACGACATTGAATTTTTTGACGAAAACGGCGACTTAAAACAAAACCTGCTTATCAAAGGCAACAATTTACTCGCCTTGCATACATTAAAACACAGGCTTGCCGGAAAAGTAAAACTTATCTACATAGACCCGCCTTACAATACAGGCAATGACGGCTTTAAATACAACGATAACTTCAATCATTCGTCTTGGCTCACTTTTATGAAAAACCGTCTTGAAATTGCAAAAGAGCTTTTGAGAGACGACGGCGCAATATATGTAAATCTTGATTTTCACGAGGTTCATTATGCAAAGGTTTTAATGGACGAAATTTTTGGGAATGCTAATTTCCAAAGAGAAATTATATGGCGTATCGGCTGGTTATCCGGCTATAAAACAGCTGATAATAATTATATAAGAAATCACGATACAATATTGTTTTATTCAAAAGATTCTGAAAAATTAGATTTTCATAAGAAATATATAGAAAATTCTAATTTCAAAGAACTTGTAAAAATTGAAAAAATCAAAGATAAACTTACATCTCTTGGGTTATCAAAAGAACAACAAATAGAATTGTTAGAGTGTATAAACCATAGTAATAGACCTGAAAGATATCCGATAGAAGATGTTTGGAATGGCAATGAATACGATGACCTAAATAGCATTGCTATTGTTTCATTTGCAGGCGAGACAGTATCAAAAATGTTAGATGATAAATCAAAAGAACTGAAAGGTCAAAAATCCGAGAAGTTAATACAGCGAATAATTACAGCTCATTCCAATGAAAACGACATTGTCCTTGATTTTTGTCTTGGCTCCGGCACGACCGCAGCTGTCGCTCATAAAATGAATCGCCGCTGGGTAGGAATAGAGCAAATGGATTATATTGATACAGTAGCAAAAGTACGTTTGCAAAAAGTAATTGCCGGCGAACAAGGCGGCATATCAAAAAGCGTCAATTGGCAAGGCGGCGGAAGTTTTGTCTATTTTGAACTTAAAAAGCTTAATCAAGAATTTATAGACAAAATAAATTCTGCCCAAACAAAAGGCGAACTCGACGAAGTTTATAATGAAATGGCTAAAAATGCATTCCTTAAATTTTTCTTTGATAAAAAAGAATTTGAAAAAGACGAGAATTTCCGCTCGTTTGAATTAGATGAACGAAAGAAAAAACTTGTAGAGATATTAGACGAAAATCAATTGTATCTGAATTTTAGCGATATAGAAGATAAAAAATTTAACATATCGGAAGACGAAAAAGTTTTAACTGACAGATTTTACGCAGAAACTGAGGAGAAATAAAAAGGCGGGGTAAAACGAATTTGCAGGGTGAAACCTCATCCATTCGGTAGCGGTTGCGCCCTGCGTAGAAAGTATAATATATCTAACGCTTTATGTCAAAGCGCAGGATAAGGATTAATTTAAAATGCCGAAATTAAAAACTAAAATTAAAGATACTCTTGATGATTTTTTATTCGCTAAAATAAAAAACGATGATAATTATAAAATTTGGGAGCAAAGTTTTACAATACCGCAATATATTACGGACAATTTAAACCCGACCAAGAATTTAAGAGATTATCAAGAAAGAGCGATAAAACATTTTATTTGGCTTTTTGATAAAGACAGGCAAGCCGCTAAGCATTTGCTTTTTAATATGGCGACAGGAACAGGCAAAACGCTTGTAATGGCTTGCTGCATTTTGTTTTTGTATGAAAAAGGTTATCGCAATTTTTTATTTTTAGTTCACCAAATACAAATTAAAGAACAGGCTGTTAAAAATTTTACGGATTACAAATTTGAAAAATATTTATTTAACCCTAAAGGCATAAAAATTAACGGGCAAAAAGTTGATGTAAAAATTGTCGGCAAGATTTCTGACGCCGACGCTAACGCTATCAATTTGATGTTTTTCAGCACGCCGCTTTTATATAATAGGTTGACGATAGGTAAAGAAAACAGTCTGACAAGAGAAGACTTTTTAAATAATAATATAGTTATAATTGCCGATGAAGCCCATCGCTTAAACGTTGACACTCGCGCCAAAAATAAAACTGAAAAAGAAGAAGTGGAAAATTGGGAAAACGCAGTTCAATCTTGCATAAATTTGCGCCAAGATAATATGCTTCTTGAATTTAGCGCAACTGTGGATTTAGCCAATGAAAACATACATGAAAAATATGAAGATAAGTTGTTATATCTCTACGACTTTTTGCAGTTTAACAGAGAGGGTTTCAGCAAAGATGTGAAGTTCCTTTATAATCAAGAAACTGACATAGAAAACCAAAAGAAACTTTTAATTGTTAATGCTGTCGCTTTAAGCCAATTTCGCAAACTTTTTGCGCAAAGGGCAATGAAAATAGAAATAAACCCTATTTTACTTTTGAAATCCGTTCGCATTGCAGACAGTGAAAAAGACAGAGAATTTTTTGATTCTGTTATAAGCGGCTTGTCAGTTAAAGATTTTGACAAGTTAAAAGCGTTTTCCAAAGAGAATAAAAGTCATGAGTATGAAATTCTTGCGGATATGTTTAAGTGGATTGCAGCTCAAAAAAACGGTCTTGTGGCGCAAGGCGATTGGGACGGGCTGAAATCTTTTATCGCTTCTGTCAAGCAATCTTTTGCGCGCGATAACACTCTTATTTATAACAGTCAAAAGAAAGAAAAAACCGAACTCTTGCCTTTGCTTGACGATGCAAGAAATACAATAAGAGCGATATTTTCCGTCAACGCTCTAAATGAAGGCTGGGATGTGCTAAGCCTTTACGATATTATTCATTTTGATATTTCTGAAAATAAAAAAGTTTCTCTGCAAGATATACAGCTTATCGGGCGCGGAGCAAGATTTTGCCCGTATGAACTGCCGAAAGAATATTTGCGCGATGAAGGCGGTATGGCTGAAAGCATGAAACGCAACCTGCAAACAGATAAATACAAACGCAAATTTGATAATGATCCATATGACACAGGACGAGTATTAGATACCTTTGTTTATCATTTTGTTAAAACCGGAACGTTTTTAGAAAACTTACAAAGAGATTTGCTTGGCGAGGGTATTATAAATGAAGGGGTTGAACAAAAAACAATAAGAATGAAAGAAAAGTTTATAGAAAGCAAAACTTATAAAATAGGTTTTGTTTTAGTAAACAGATTAGAAAAACGATTGAAAACAAGCGCTGAAGAAATAGATAAGACATTTAAGAAAGTTGTAAAAGCCGCTTCCTATCATTTACACGCAAGAGCTTTATCCGACAAAGAGCAAAACGAACAAATTGCAAGTTTATCTGTTAAGGAAATTAGTATCTCAGAAAATTTCTTTTCACGCCAAATTATAGAAAAAGCATTGGTTAGAGCAGAAAACGGATTTTTTAGATTTAATAATTTAAAAAATCATATCGTAGGCATTACAACAATCAATGAACTTATAGAAAAATATCTGCCGCTGTATCAAATTAAATACTTCTATGAGGCCGGCAAAGAAATTGAAAACTTAAGAGCGGAGGAAAAATTACAATTACTTATCGGAACAATACTGCCTGAAATTCGTAAAAATATAGATTTAAATATGCCTAAAATTATCGGCAGTAAAAGATTTAAGCCTATTTCTTTACAACATGTATTCAGTCGGGAAAAGTCTATTTATTTAACTTCTTTTCCCATAATAGACAAAACAACAGGCAAAAAGATTTTTGTATCAACAGATGAACGCTTTCAAAAACAAACAGATAATCAAAATGCGTTGCTAAACTATGATGTTAAAAATGCTTTATGGTATGCTTATGATGAAAATTACGGGACAAGCGAAGAAAAGAAATTTGTGAAGTGGGCGGCAGGACAAGTTGACAATTTAAAAAATAAATATAAAGACGCCGAGATTTATATAATACGCAATGAATTAGATTATTGGCTTTATAATCCGGCAGACGGACGCAAGTTTGCTCCGGATCATCTTTTGATTATCAACGATTATAAAAATAAAAGTATGTATTATCAATGCCTGATTGAACCAAAAGGCGGACATTTGATTGAACACGATAAATGGAAAGAAGAAGCTTTGATCTCTCTTGAAAATACGTCTATTATTTTTGACGCAGACGAAGATGCTTCTAAAGAGTATCAAAAATATTTGGAAGAAGCCCAAGCGCAAGGTTATCAAGAAATTAAAAACATAGGATTTAAGTTTTTTAATGCAGATACAAATCAAAATTTGGCGGATTTTGCATTAGATTTTAATAATAAATTATTACAACAAGAAAAATAATTGCAAAAACCGTATTCTATACAACAAAATAGGAAGAAAGAAAATGATAAAATAATCAAATACCCTCTTCAAAAGGAACATAAAAGTATAGATGAGAATTATTCGCGTCGCCAACAAAACGAAATGACAGCATGAAATGACAGCCGGCTTGACAAATGGGGGAAAAAAAGTTATATTGGTCTAAGTTGTGGCGGGCGCTATAATTTTGAATTTTAGAGGGGTTTATGAAAAAAGAGGGCATTAATAATCTCAGCGCGGCTTTAGAGAATTATCTTGAAACTATCGCCGCTTTAAAAAGAGAAAAAAAATATGCAAGAATCGGCGATATAGCCAATGCTCTTAACGTGAAATCTTCAAGCGTTAACGTGGCTATAAATTTTTTGGCTGAAAATGCTCTTGTAATTCATGAGAAATACGGATATGTCGATTTGACTGAAGAAGGCGAAAGAATAGCCGCCGAAGTTCAAAAAAAACACGATATACTGTATCAATTCTTAAACGAACTTCTTTTTATTGATTCGGCCGTCGCCGTCAAAGAAGCTTGCGAAATAGAACATTCCACAAGTACTGAAACAATACGCAGGCTTGAAAAATTATATATTCTTTTAAAAGACCATTTCCTTACGAAAGAAGAAGATTTAGATAATTTAAGAAACTATTTAGAAAAATAAAAATAATTGCAAAACCTATTTGGTCTATAAAAGTCTTGCTAAGTAAGACTTTTTTTTATAAAAATGAACTTAGCTGAAACTAAAATATTTAAATTTGCTTAAACGGAGGGCGTATGGCAGAAAAAGTAAAATTAAGCAAACTTAAAGTTGGGCAGGAAGGCAGCGTAACAAGTATTTCGTCTGCGGCCGGAAGCGTTCTTAAAAAACGTCTTTTAGATATGGGATGCGTCGCCGGATGCAAAATCAAAGTAAAAAAACTTGCTCCTTTGGGAGATCCCGTTGAAATAACGGTAAAAAATTATTCTCTTACTTTGAGAAAACAGGAAGCCGACGCAATAGAGGTAGAAATACAATGATTAAAAGCATAAAGAAAAAGATATTATGCCGTTTGAGAGCGCGGCGTATCAAAAATTTATGTATAAAAAAGAACAATTGGCTCTGTTGCTGCGATTCTTCTGACGACGGGGCGCTAAAGCTAAGCAAAGCCAAAGAAGGATTTTATGAATTTTTGTGCGCAAAATGCGACGAACATTTGGTTCACAGACTTCTTGAAATGGGTTTTGTCCCCGGCGACAATATAAAAGTGCTGTCTCACATGGGTTCAAGAGGAAGCGTTATGATAGAAGTAAAAGGTTCAAAATTGGCTTTAAGCAATAAAATAGCAGATAATATTTTAGTAGCAGGTAAAAAAATTATATGAGCATAAATAAGAAAATCACAGTTGCTCTTGCCGGCAACCCAAATTGCGGCAAAAGCACTATTTTTAACGGCTTAACCGGCTCAAACCAGCATGTCGGAAACTATCCGGGAGTTACGGTTGAGAAAAAAGAAGGCGTAAGAATTTACAAAGATTACAAAATCAATTTTGTAGATCTTCCCGGAACTTACAGCCTTTCGGCTTATTCTGAAGACGAAGTCGTCGCCAGAGATTTCATAATTAACGATAAGCCCGACGTTGTAGTTCACGTTGTCGATGCCTCAAACATGGACAGAAATCTTTATCTTTTCACACAGCTTGCCGAACTTGACATACCCGTAATGATAGCTTTAAATATGGTCGATATTCTTGAGTCAAAAGGATATAAGGCCGACAAAGAAGAGCTGTCAAATCTTTTGGGCGTTCCCGTAGCAGAAACGGTGGGCAATAAAAAGAAAGGCATAAACGAGCTTTTAGACTGCATTGTTGAAAATTATGAAAAAGGAATTTTTAAATCGCAAAAAGCCGCAAGAGTGGATTACGGCGACGATATAAAAGCCGAAACCGATACAATTGAAAAATTAGCTTTGCGCAGTAAGGAACTGTCAAAACTTCCTCTGAAATGGCTTTCCATAAAACTTCTTGATAACGACGCCGTAGCCGTAAAAAAAGCTCAGCGTTCCGAAAACGGCTCCGCGCTTATCGCTCAGGTTCAAAAAAGCAGAAAACATATTGAAGAACATTTTGGCGAAACCGCCGAAACAAAAATAGCCGAACGCCGTTACGGGTTTACAAATTCTGTAGTAAAAACCGTGATAAAAGAAATGCAGGCAAACAAAAAAGACGTCTCGGCTGCGATAGACAAATTCGTTTTAAACCGTTTGCTTGGCATTCCTATTTTTTTAGCGGTCATGTATTTGATATTCAAGTTTACTTTTACTGTTTCCGAACCCGTTGTGGGCTGGTTTGAATCTTTTTTTGCATGGGCGGGGCAAATTGCTTCAAACGTTATATCCGAAGGGCCGCTTCAGTCTCTTGTTGTTGACGGCATAATAGGCGGGGTCGGCGGGGTGCTGGGCTTTTTTCCTCTTGTTCTTTTCATGTTTTTTGCCATCGCGTTTTTTGAAGATTCCGGATATATGGCAAGAGCGGCGTTTGTTATGGACAAACTGATGAACAAGTTCGGTTTGCACGGGAAATCGTTTTTGCCTTTGATGATTTCCACAAACGGCTGCGCAGTTCCCGGTTATATGGCGGCAAGAACTCTCGATTCTAAACGCGACAGATTTATAACTATGTTTTCGGTTTCTTTTATGATATGCGGAGCCAAACTTCCCGTATTTACATTGTTTATAAGCGCTTTTTTTCCTCAAAGCCAGCAGGCTAACATAATGTTTGTTTTTTATATTTTAAGCCTTTGCATAGCTCTTAGCGCGGCTAAAATACTCAGTAAAACCGTTCTTAAAGGCGAACCGGCGCATTTCGTTATGGAACTTCCGCCGTATCATTTGCCTACCTTTAAGGGACTGCTTTTAAAAATGTGGGAAAGAGGCTGGCTTTACATAAAAAAAGCCGGAACAATAATAATGCTCGTATCCATTCTTATGTGGGCAGGGTTTACATATCCAAAATCTGCCGAAAATGAAAGTCTTTCTGCAGAAGACAATGCCGCCGCGCAGATTGAAAACAGCGTTTTAGGGAAATTGAGCAAAGTTTTAGCGCCGGTAGTAAAACCTATAGGAATGGACGGAAGCAAAGCCATTGCGCTTGTCGCCGGTCTTGCCGCTAAAGAAGTTGTGGTAAGCACATTAGGGACAATTTATTCGCTTGGCGAAGTTGACCCCGAAGAATCAGATCCTTTGCAGGAAAAAATAGCGTCTGATAAAGATTGGTCGCCGCTTAAAGCCGTTGTGTTTTTAATTTTTTGCCTTATATATGCGCCGTGTATAGCGGCGGTTGTTGTATTTTTTAGAGAAACCGGTTCAAGTTACAGATGGCTTGCTCTTTTGGTGATCGGAAATACCATTGTGGCATGGCTTGCGGCATTTTTGGTTTTTCAAATTGGAAGTTTGTTAAAAATCGGAATTTAAATTTTTTATTAAAAAGGAGTTTTTATGTTACAAACTATAGCTGTAATTGCAATTGTAGCGTTAGCCGCCGCTCTTTTTATACGGCATATAACAAAAGGATGCGGATGTTCGTGCGGCGTTAAAAAGGACGGCAAAAATTCTTGTTGTTCCGGTTCAAAACCTAAAGAATAAAACGGGCTCAAAAGCTTAAATCTAAGCAGCCCGTTATTTTTATATACGGCAAGTTAGCTAAATCTAAGTGTGTTTGTTAGATAAAACAATTATGAGGTCGATATGATTAATAAACTTAACGAAGTTCTGATAAATCATTGCGCTCCGGTGCTTATGGGGTTAAAACCTTCGGCTATTTTTACATTAGACTGTCCAAACTGCGCGTATCATTTGCAGCAAAACGTATCAAAAGATTTTTGCGTAGAAGCGCTTTGTTTAACGGATTGTAAGAAAATATTAACAATGCTGTACAGCCCTGCTTTGTTAAAAAAAATTGTTTTAGGCCCTAAAGCGTCTTTCATACTCTCGTCTTTAGGTTATCCTGACAAAATAAATTCCGTTTTTGTGGAGCATCTAAAAAAACGTTTTGCGTTTTACGACGATTTTCCGCATGAAATAGGTTTTTTATTGGGATACCCGCAAGACGACGTAATAGGATTTATTGAAAACGGAGGTCAAAATTACAAGCATTGCGGTTTATGGAAAGTTTATAGCGATGTTGAAGAGCATACAAAATGCTGCCAGCGTTATCATTTTTCGGGAATTTGTTTGAGAAAGTATATTGAATGCGGCGGCGATATTAAGCGTTTCGGCGATGCGTTTAAATTTGCGGTCTAAATTAAAAGGGAGGCGGAAGATGTCTAAGATTGCTGTTATTTATTGGAGCGGGACGGGAAATACTGAATCTATGGCTCAAAGCATAGCCGGAGGATTAAAAGAAAGCGGCGCTCAAGCTGAAATCTTTGACGCGGCCAATGCGCCGGCGGATTTAAGCGGTTATGAGAAAGTAGCTTTCGGCTGTCCGTCTATGGGTGTGGAAGTTCTTGAAGAATCGGTTTTTGAACCGTATTTTTCTTCAGTTGAAAAAAATCTCAACGGAAAGAAAGTCGCGCTTTTTGGTTCTTACGGCTGGGGCGACGGGCAATGGATGAGAGATTGGGCGCAGCGCGCAAAAGCCGGAGGAGCAAATCTTCTTGACGAAGGCCTTATACAGCAAGAAGCTCCAAATGAAGAGCAATGCAAATCTTACGGCAAAAAGTTGGCGCAATTTTAAAATAAATCCGTTTTTTACATGCGGCGAAAACGAAAAGGAGAAGAAGAAAATGAAAAGAAACATTGCGGTTATTGTTTCAGTGTTGGCATTAGCATTAGGGGCTCAGTCTGCGTTTGCTCAGGAAGACGCTGCAAGCGCGGCAGGAGTACAAATATCGGGAGGAGCCACGATTGTTTTGCAGGGCGCGTCAAAAGTACATGACGGTTCCGATAAAGGTTCAATAGAAGCTTCGTATTCTTACGATTTAGAATTAAGCAAAGAGTTTGACAATGATTCCTCAATTTTTGTCCATATTGAAGGGTCGGCGGGCGAAGGATTAAACAGTAAACTTAACTTGTTTAATGTCTTAAACGGCGATGCCGGAAGCAGCAACAACGCTTTGGAAATCACTGAATTATGGTATGAAAAAGGCTTGTTTGATAAAAAATTAACTTTAACTTTCGGTAAACTCGATGCCGCCGGCTATTTTGACGCAAACGAAGCGGCAAACAGCGAAACCGATCAGTTTTTAGCCGGAATGTTTGTCAACAATGCGGCTGTGGCTTTGCCGGATCCAAACTTAGGTTTAAGAGCGACTTATGCTCCTATTGAAAGCGTAGAATTAACTTACGCTTACTTTAACCAGAATGAAGAGTGGAACAATATAGATACAAACGGGTTCAACATAATTGAAGCAGTTTATAAGCTTTCAGATAAAGGCAATTACAGGCTTGCATACTGGGCAAACGCCGCCGGCGCAACAGACATTAAAGACGGGGAAAGAACGTTAGATTACGGAATCGGCTTAAGCGTTGACCAATCCGTAAGCGAAAATATTATTTTATTTGCAAGATTCGGATACAGAAATCAGCAAGCTAACACCGTTGAAATTGAATATGAAGACGACGGAGTAACGCCTGCGAAGATAACCATAAGCCCGCAGACTTCATGGAGTTTTGGAGCGCAGTTTAAAGGAGCTTTGTGGTCGCGCGAAAATGACGCGGTAGGAATTGCGGTAGGTCAAAACATGAT
>JAISRM010000225.1 GCA_031273645.1 Endomicrobium sp. | reverse complement strand
CCGCAAATTTTGATAGCCGCAAATGTAAACGCTTTAAAATACGGCGCTATGCTTACGCCAAAAGAGTTTTATTCCGTTTGGAAAGAAAAGGACGCTCCTAAAAGTTATATAACCGATGTATTAAACTCCGTCAACGCTCCCGCCGCCGAAGATGTATTAAAACAAGTCTCTGCAGATTTGCAGCGCGATAAATACGTCCAGCCTGTCAAAGAAGTCCCGACGGAACAGGATAAAGGCGTTTACAGCCTTCTTAAGCCGGAGCGTATGCTGGACATTGCGCGCAACTTTATAATATATGATAACGGCGTAAAAAAAATAACGCGCTATCAGCAGTTTTTCGCCATTAAAAAAACGCTTTCGCAGGTTAAAAACTTTGACGCTTCGGGACGCCGCAAAGGCGGGCTTATTTGGCATACGCAGGGATCCGGCAAATCTTTAACTATGGTAATGCTTGTTAAAAATCTAATAGAAAATATACAAAATCCCCGCGTAATAGTAGTGACGGACAGGATAGATTTGGATATACAAATAAGAGACACTTTTAAAACCTGTAATATTAAGACAGGCGTACAGCAGGCTGTATCCGGCAAAGATTTGATTAACCGCATAAAATCAAAAACATTAGACGTTATAACAACGCTTGTGCATAAATTTGAAAAAGAAAGTAGTTTTAAAGATGAGGACAATAATATTTTTGTCCTGATAGACGAAGCGCACCGCACGCAAGGCGGCGACGCCAACGCTATGATGAACAGGGTTTTGCCCAACTCCTGCCAAATAGCTTTTACAGGCACGCCGCTGATGAAAAAGGAAAAATCCGCCGTTAAATTCGGCGGGATGATAGACGCTTACACCATTTCAGAAGCGGAAGCGGACGGGGCAATTTTACCCTTAATCTATCAAGGAAGATTTGCGGAGCAAAGCGTAAACGCCGCTATGGATCTGTTTTACGAGCGTATTTCCGCAGGAATGAACGGCAAGCAGAAAAAGGTTTTTGAAAAAAAATGCGTTTCCAAAGCAATTTTGGAAGAAACATCGCATCGGGTGGAAATGATTGCGTTGGACGTATACGATCATTATAAAAAATACTTTCAAAACACAGGTTTAAAAGCGCAGCTGGTCGCCCCCTCTAAAACATCCGCCGTTTTGTTTAAAAAAACATTGGACTTGCTAAACGGCATAAAAAGCGAGGTTGTAATATCAGACTCCGCATATGAAGAAATAGATGATGATCAACTGCCGGAACATAAAAAACTAGTGGCGGACTTTTTGTCTGAGGAAAAACGCAAACACGGCTCCCTTGAAAGCAGAGAAAAAAAGATTATCAAAGAATTTAAGAATGACCCTGAAGGCTGCGAAATGCTGATTGTGGTTGATAAACTGCTGACCGGTTTTGACGCGCCGCGCAACGCCGCGTTGTATTTAGCCAAGCAGCTGCAAGATCACAATTTGCTGCAAGCTATCGCGCGCGTCAACAGAATTTTTGACGGAGACCCAAAAAAGCAGACAAAAACCAATGGACTTATAGTGGATTATTCTAAAAACGCAAAGAACTTAAAAGACGCTTTAGCGTTATTCAGCAGTTACGACAAGGAAGACATAGAACGCGTTTTATTAAACACAGACGACCAAATTAAATTGCTGGAAAATTTGTATCAGAAGCTTCACGATGCTTTTAAAGATATAAAGAACAAAAACAATACGGACGCGTATATAGAAACTTTAAAGGATAACGAGGAAAAAAGAACGGATTTTTATGAGAATGTGAACGATTTTATAAAAGTATTTTCCACTTGTTTTTCTTTATACGACTTTCATCAGAAGTTTGACATAGAAAAACTGAAACGTTACAGAAAAGATTTAAAGCGTTTTGTGGAGATTAAGAAAACGACTCAACTGGCTTTGGCTGAAAAAGTGGATTTTTCCAAATACAGAGATCAGCTGCGTAAACTTTTGGACAAATATGTCGCCGCCAACGAGGTGGAAATACTCTCCAGAGAAATAAATTTGTCAGATATGCGGGAGTTTAACAGGTATATTGAAGATGAAAAAAACGGCATGTCAGACCGTTCAAAAGCCGCCGCTATAGCCGCGCAGACAAGCAAGGTTATAAGCGAGCGGTATAAACAGGACGAGGTTTTTTATAAAAAGTTTTCAGACCGTATTGGAGCTTTATTAAAAGAATTGGAACAGGCAAAACGCGAAGATATCGCTTTTCTGTTTCAAGAAATGAAAAATATACAAAACAAAGTTGAAGATTATGAGGACAACGACATACCCGATATTTTAAGAGACAAAAAAACAACTCATCCTTTTTATAGAAATTTAAAAATTCTTGCTCCGAAAATAGAGTCAAATGTTTTTGCGGATATCGTTGCGCGTATTGTGGAAATAATCCAAAAAAATAAAATCGTTGATTGGCATATGAACCCAAGCGTAAAAAAAGCTGTTTTAATAGGTATTGAAGATTTTTTACTTGATGAAATAGACGCAGGGTTAACCGCTGAAGAAGCGGAAAATATTGCTCAAGAAAGCTGGCGGATTGCAGTTGAAAACAGAAAGGGTATTTGATGCAAATTGAAATAGAAAATATAGGCGCGGCAAGTCTTGACAGAGAAGAGCGGAAAAGCCTTTCAGCGCGGGTTTTCCCAAACGGCGGCATCGCGCTAAAAGCGCCGGTACAGGCAAAAGATGAAGAAATTTTTGCCTTTATCAAACGCAAGCGCCGCTGGATAAAAAACCGTCTGGCGTATTTTAAACAGTTTCAAAACAATATCGGGACAAAAGTCCAGAGCGGATCATCTTTATTGTATTTGGGAAGGCAGT
>JAISRM010000207.1 GCA_031273645.1 Endomicrobium sp. | reverse complement strand
ATGCGCAACTTATATAAACCAAAAAAGAGGATCTTCGCGATAATAGAAAAAAACACACTGAATTTACAAATAGTTTTTGCCACACCGTCGCTCCCCTCGCGGGAGCGTGAATTGAAATATAAGCGGCGGCGAATCAACTTCGACGCCGGCGAAGTCGCTCCCCTCGCGGGAGCGTGAATTGAAATGCTTTCCGTAGCCTCAAAGGCGGACGCGCCGCCCGTCGCTCCCCTCGCGGGAGCGTGAATTGAAATGATTTGCAAATGCCCGTACTCGTCGCAATTTGAAGTCGCTCCCCTCGCGGGAGCGTGAATTGAAATTGCCAACGGTTTTTGTCGCCATAACAAAACGTCGTCGCTCCCCTCGCGGGAGCGTGAATTGAAATTACCGAATTGACGGTAAAGAAAAAGAAGAGCTTGGTCGCTCCCCTCGCGGGAGCGTGAGTTGAAATCAAAAGGTCAATGTTATTTTGTTTATCTTCGTATGTCGCTCCCCTCGCGGGAGCGGGGATTGAAATGATTGTGAAAAAATACGCGTATCAGGATTTTGTGGGCTGCTTCCCTTGCGGGAGTGTGTGGAGGCGTAGCCTTTGTTCAAAGTTCAAATGAACTTGAAATATTGTCTTCTCCATATAAACGGAGATAGGCTGACATTGAGTTGGAGGCGGACGTATGGGTGGAGAGTATTCTCAAAGCTTTGACAATGAAATGGAAGAAAGTGTTTTTAATTTCACTTACGACATTGAATGGATGGGAGAATGGGGATGCTTCAGAGACAGTAGGAGTTTTCAAAGAAGAATTTGAAACAATAAAAAACAAAATAAGCGCGGCGCACTAGGAGGATACAATATGAAAAAATTATCAGTATTTTGCTTTATGTTTTTTGCAATTGCCTGTTCGCATGATAAGAACGCTCACAACGAGGAATATTACATTGATAATTTTAACAAGTATTTTAAAGAAAGCGCGCAGGAACATGTTATTGTTTCTGCTTACAAGGAAAGCGACGACGCTCTTATAATTACAAAGTCCGACACAAATGAAACAGGATACATTTCATTTGACGCACAATATAACGAGGACTCCTTAAACACTGCTTTCAAATATATAGATGAAGCAATAGCGCGCTTTCCCGACAGACTGGATATGCGTTTGGGCAAGGCTGCGGCATGCAGGGAAATAAAAAACAGTAATCGTCTTTTAACAACTTTAACTGATACTCTTCGGCGATCCGGTATAAATAAAAACCGATGGCTGTGGACCGGGAACACTTTGAAAGAAAACGGGCAGGCAGTAATGCTGGATTCTATACAGGAATATTGCGCAGATTTATTTAAAGATGAAAAAGACGCCGAGCTTGAAGCTCTTTCTATGGAAGTTTTGAAATATTATCCCGATAACGTCCCCGCTCTTACAAATATGGGCATTTTATCTGGTATACGCAAAGACCATGAAACTGCGCTTAAATATTTGAAGAAAGCGGAAACGCTTGCGCCTAAGGATAAAATTGTTCTTTCTAATATACTCCGCATTTATCAAGACCAAAAAGACTCTGATAATATCAGCAAATATGAAAATACAATAAACAGTCTTTAAAAAATTTTCTCTTAAGTATTGCTATGCGCGCTGCCGTCAGTATTGTCCGGTTTCCATAGCCATTACAAGCTGCGCGGTTTATTTTCTTTATATTTCAAAATAGTACCTGACTTCACCGCTTTAAAAAAAAGAGAGGAAATCATATATAAAAAGGGCAAGGGAGCGGTCTGTGAATTTGGGAGCGACATCCTATGATACTTTTACTTATGTTTACGCCTATATTGTTATTTGCCCAAGAGAAAGTTAAATTGAACAAAGTTATCGACGGCGACACAATTAAAATAGAGCGCAGCGGCAAAAAAGAAAGCGTCCGCTTTATCGGCGTTGACATGCCGGAAAGCCGCAAAAACAAAAAAGCAAAAATAAGAAAGCGCTTAATTTTTTTGCCGGTCGGGCGTCCGGCGGGGGTTGTTGTTATTGCGGCGCGCTATAAAGTATAATAATCGTATGAATAAAACAAATGCCGCAAGGATACTTGACGTTAATAAAATACATTATGAGCTTGTAAATTATATTGTCGATGAGAACGATTTGTCAGCCGTCAATGTTTCAAAAAAACTCGGACAAAATGTTAAACAGGTTTTTAAAACGCTTGTTGTAAAGGGCGATAAAAATGGAATTTTTGTCTGCGTTGTTGCGGGGGATGCGGAAATAGATTTAAAAAAAGCGGCGAAAGTTTCCGGAAATAAAAACGCAGAGCTTATAGCCGTTAAAGATATAATGAAAATAACCGGATATGTACGGGGAGGATGTTCTCCTTTAGGCATGAAAAAGAATTATCCGGTTTTTATTGATCTAAGCTGCAAACATTTTGATTTTATATATATAAGCGCGGGGATAAGAGGCATGCAGATAAAAATCTCTCCGCAGGATCTGACAGATGTTTTAAAAGCCGGCGCTGCAGATTTAACGCATATGCAAGGAGGATAAATGCAGAATTTATGTTTAGAAAAAGCTTTTTTGTTTATTGAACGCGGACCGGTTATTTTAGTAACGACCTTTGACGGCAAAAAAAATAATGTCATGACAATATCGTGGACTATGGTAAAAGATTTTGACGCGCAGTTTGCGTTTCTTACCGGCGCGTGGAACTATTCTTATAAAGCTTTGATGAAAAATAAAGAATGCGTTATCGCCGTGCCTGCTGCGGATTTAGCAAAAAAAGCCGTTGAAATAGGAAGCTGCAGCGGAGCTGATACTGACAAATTCAAAAAATTTAAATTGACCGCCGCCAAATCAAAATATGTTAAAGCGCCGCTTATAAAAGAATGTTATGTAAATATTGAATGTAAAGTTTGCGATTACGTAAAAAAGCATAACATATTTGCGCTTAAAGGCGTAAACGCGTGGATAGACGATAAAAAGAAAGACAAGCGTCTTATCCATGCCGTAGGCGACGGAACTTTTATTTTAGACGGTGAAAAATTAAATTACAAAAAAATCATGAAAGATAAACTGCCGGCTGGAATTTAAAACGGAGCATAATGAAATTCAAAATAGAATTGGGAGATATAACCGTTTACAAAGTTGCCGCTATTGTAAACGCCGCAAATACTTCGCTTCTTGGCGTCGGCGGCGTTGACGGCGACATACATCGCGCCGCAGGACATCAACTTCTTGAAGAATGTAAAAAAATAGGCGGCTGTAAAACCGGAACGGCTGTAATTACAAAAGGGTACAATCTTAAAGCCGCATATGTAATTCACACCGCAGGCCCGGTGTTTGACGGAAATTTAGAAAAATCTTCGCCGCTGCTTGCTTCATGCTACAGGCAATCTTTAAAACTTGCCCTAAAACATAATTTAAAAACCATAGCTTTCCCCTCAATAAGCGCGGGCGCTTACCGCTTTCCGCTTAAAGAAGCGGCAAAAACCGCGCTAAAAACAATAAAAGAATTTTCAGATTCTGATTTAGAAATAACAATGGTGTGTTTTAGCAATGACGCAAAAGCCGCCTATGAACATGCGGCCAAAGAGAAATTCAAATGAAGAAAACGGCGCTTATAAGCGATTTTGACGGCACTATTTCAAAAGAAGATTTTTTTAATATGGCGATTGAACGTCTTTTAACGCCGGACGATTTGCAGCCGTGGCAGGATTATCTTGATAAAAAAATAACTCATTACCAAGCTCTTGACGGAATTTTTTCTAAAATACATATTTCGCAAAAAGCGCTTGACGCTTTTATAGACAGCATTGAAATAGACGATAAATTTCCCGACGCGCTTAAACTGTGCAAAAAGTTTATGATCCCTGTGTATATATGCAGCGCGGGAATGGATTATTATATTTTTAAAAAAATTGCGCATTATATCAAAGAATACAATATCACCGTTATATCAAATGCCGGCAAGTACAGTCGGGAACTTGGATTTAAACTTAGCCCTCCCGATAAAAACGACATTTTCTATGATAAAAATACCGGCATTTCAAAAGAAGCGGTCGTAAAATATTTAAAAGAGCTCGGTTTTTTTACAGTTTATGCCGGAGACGGAATACCCGATATTAAAGCCGCTAAAATTGCAGATGCGGTTTTTGCAAAAGGCGCGCTTTTGGATTTTTGCAAAAAAGCGGGAATAAAAACTTTCAAGTTTGACGGGTTTGCAGATATTTGCCGCGCCGTCCTGTCGGGCGTTTTATGATAAAGGACGGCTATTGCGCAATTAAGCAAAGCCGATTAATTTGCTTAGAGAGCAGGTAAAATGAAAATATACGATATATCGAGAACTTTGCAGGAAGCGCCGTTGTATAAAGGCGACGAGCCGCCCGAAATTACGCAGATCAAAAGCGTATATAAAGAAAAAGATTTGTATTCTTTAAGCAAAATAACGATGTTTTCGCATTCAGGCACTCACGCCGACGCTTTTTCTCATTTTCTTAAATTTGCTCAAAACATAGACGAAATGGATTTAGATTTATTTTACGGACCGGCAAAAGTTATAACTTTTAACGAAGGGATCCTAAAAAAAGAAGATTTGAAAGATAAACTCAATAATGTCCAAAGGCTGATAATTCGCGGAAACGGCAAAAGTTTTTTATCAAAAGACGGCGCGCAATTTTTATCGTCAAAAAAAGTGAAACTTATAGTTACCGACGCTTTAAGCGTTGCCGCAAGCGATAATGAAGCTGAAATACATAAAATTTTGTTTTCTGCAGGAATAGGCGCAGTGGAAAACGCCGTTTTAGACGCTGTTTCCGACGGAGATTATATTTTGTCGGCGTTTCCCGTAAAAATTAAAGGCTGCGACGGCGCGCCTGCGCGCGCAGTTTTAATAAAATAATTCAAACTTACTTGCGGAGAAGAACATGAAATTTGAAAATGCGCAAAAACTGCTTGAAAAATACGTCAAGGGCGACACGCTTAAAAGGCATTGCCTTACCGTTGCGGTTGTTATGGAATATTTTGCAAAAGATTTTGCCCAGCCCGATCCGGAACTTTGGAAAAGCGCCGGATATTTGCACGATATAGATTTTGAATTGTACCCTGAAGCTCATTGCGTTAAAGCAAAAGAGATTCTTGAAGCGGAAAAAGAAAATTTTCCGGAACTTAACGATGAAATAATACGCGCGGTGCTAAGCCACGGCTGGGGTATTGCAAACGATACGCAGCCTGTTTCAAAAATGGAAAAAACTCTTTACGCCGTTGACGAACTTACCGGCTTAATATTTGCCTGCGCGATGGTGCGGCCTTCAAAAAGCGTTTTAGATATGGAAGTTAAATCCGTAGTCAAAAAGTTTAAAATTCCGGCTTTTGCCGCAAACTGTAACCGCAAAGTAATTGCCGACGGCGCGCAAATGCTGGGGCTTGAGTTAAGCGTTCTTATAGACAAAACAATATCAGCTATGAAAACCCAAAACACTTTGCTTGGAGTATAAGCGTCGGGCGGCGGCTTGGCCGCGTTTTATATTGGGCTTGCTTATAGCGTATCAGAAATCATTAACACATTAACAGTTTGTTTGCGTCTGTCTTAATATTAATATATTTCTAACATTATTCTTTTCAGACTGCGTCTGTTTTGTCATCCTACATAAACACAGACGAAGTCTGGGGTGTAGGCTGCTTAGGCTGAAATATTAAAGACTTTTGGGAAAGACAAGACAGGCGCAGCCTGCAAAATTTGGGAGGGCAGCGTGGAAAATTTATCAAAAACATTATTGCAGCTTGCAAAAGGTAATGACGAATACGCGGTATTTAACAAAAAAATAGTAAACACTAAAAAAACGATTTTAGGCGTACGCATGCCGGATTTAAGAAAACTTGCGAAAAAGACCGCAACAAACATGAAATTTTCAGATGTGTCAGACTTTTTAAAAAAAGCCGATAAAAACGTTTATGAAGAAGTTTTGATGTCGGGTTTTTTGATAAACTATTCAAAGTTAAGCGACAAAGAACAAATAAAACTTATTTGCAAATATTTAAAGTATGCAGACAGCTGGGCGCTGATAGACTGTTTTACCAAGAGGTATAAAAAGTTTGACGGAAACTTACATTGGGATTTTGCAGTTGAGTGTTTAGCTTCAAAAAAAGAATTTGAAGTCCGTTACGGCATAATTTTTATGATGTCTAATTTTCTTAAC
This sequence comes from Endomicrobium sp., assembly GCA_031273645.1. Lineage (GTDB taxonomy): Bacteria > Elusimicrobiota > Endomicrobiia > Endomicrobiales > Endomicrobiaceae > JAISLV01. The sequence continues at coordinate 2,160 of JAISRM010000207.1, read as the reverse complement.
AAAGAACATGTCGGCAGCGTTTTTAAAGAGCTTCGTAAAATAAAACATCCGGGCTATTATGTAAAAATTGCTGTTGCATGGCTGTTTGCAACGGCGGCGGTTAAATTTTATAAAGAAACGCTTGCAGAACTTAAAAATCAAGTGAGTGACAAATGGACTTATAATAAATCTTTGCAAAAAATGCTTGAATCTTATAGGTTTACAGATAGGCAAAAAGCAGAAATAAAAAAAATGAAGAAAACAAATCGCGGAGGCTGACAAATGAACAACAGCAAAAATGAAGAAGCAGTTGAAGCGCAAGTAGTTAAAGAAAAGAAACCAAAAATAAGGCTTGCGTGGATTTTTTTGTTTTTAGCCGCGATTTATACCGTAAACCCGATAGATTTTGTGCCCGACGCTCCGGTAATAGGCTGGATAGACGATTTTCTTATAGATTGCGCCGCCGTCTTAAACCTTATATTAAAATACAGACAAAATAAAACGCGCGGAAAATAAAAACGGCGCAGCTCAGGCTTCGCCTGTTCAGACTGCGTCTGTTTTATGGGACGCGCAGGCTTCGTCTGTTTTATGGGACACGCAGGCTTCGCCTATTTTATGGGACACGCAGGCTTCGTCTGTTTTATGGGACACGCAGGCTTCGCCTGTTTTATGGGACACAGACTGCGTCTATGTTGTCATTCCCGTGCAAACGGGAATCCATTTTTAATATTAATATAGTCTCTAACATTATTTCTTTTCAGCCTTCATCTGTTTTTATAAAACAGCCGAAGGCTGTCTGAGAGAATTTTTTAGCAAACGTGATTCCCACCCGATAAAAACATTCGAGCGCAGGCTGCTAAGGAAGAACAAATATTAAAAACGCGGCAATGACAAAACGGTGGAAATTGACAAAAAACGGGAAGGTTTAAAAAAGCGGCGCAACGGGTTAATAATGAATAAAAATCGCATAAAAAAAAGTTTTTTAAAAGTTTTGGTTTCCGGAGGGGAGGCTCTCTCTTATTCTTTGCCTGCGCTAAAGAACAAAGTTCGCAATAATTCTAAAGAGCTTGTTCCAAGAAAGAAGAAACCTAATGTTAAAACGCGCGCTTTAGCCGCCGTAACGGGAAACAGCGCTGCAAACATTACAAGGCGCTGCATAAATTTGCTTGGCGGAATGAGTAAATTTGTAAAAGAAGGGGACATCGTAGTTATAAAGCCGAATATGTCGCGCAATGCCGCGCCGGGAAGCGGCCTAAACACTAATCCGGACATTGTCGGAGAGCTTGTAAAAATGTGTTTTGAAAGCGGCGCAAAAACGGTGAAAGTGTTTGACAATACCCGCGAAAATAAAAAACTTTGCTATAAAAATTCCGGCATTATGAAAGCCGCAAAAGATGCCGGCGCTAAAGTGTTGTACGTTGAAAATAAAAAATGCGTTCCGGCAAAAATGTCTGCAAAAGCCTCAATAGAAGGCTGGCCTGTTTTTAAGGAAGCCGTTGAATGCGACGTTTTTATAAATGTTCCTGCGGCAAAAATCAGCGATATAGGAAGCATAAGCCTTTCAATAAAAAATCTTATGGGCGTATGCGGCGGCGACAGAACAAAAATGCATTGGGAACTTGACAAAAAACTTGCCGAACTTTGCGATTTTATAAAACCGGATTTAAACGTTATAGACGCTTTTGACGCTGTATGCGCAAATGTGAAAAAAAATACGGTCATAGCTTGCGCAGATCCCGTTCTTGCCGACGCTTATGCCGCAAAAGAAATTTTTAATATAGACGCTTCTGCAGTTGCCCACATTGCGCGCTGCGCCGGCGCAGGAATTGGAAATATCAATATCAAAACAGCCAAAATAAAACACGGACGCAGTCCGCTTTTTTCTTGAATACAAAAAGCTTACCGAATTTCATATAAATGTCCAATACCTCAAACGTGTTTCGTCCGCGCAAATGAACCACACAAACAGACGCATACTGTAAAACGGGACAAACTTAAATACATTCTGAGCAGGCTGCGCCTGTTTTATGGGATACAAGCATCTGTTTTGTCAATCGTTTTTTTGAAGGTCTGTTTTGTTTGTGTTTGTCATTGCCATGAAAATGGGACAGGCTTCGCCTGTTTTATGAAACGCAGCCAGCGTCTGTTTTGTTTGTGTTTGTCATTGCCATGAAAATGGGA
>JAISRM010000121.1 GCA_031273645.1 Endomicrobium sp. | reverse complement strand
TCATAGGAACATTGCACCGGAAATTGGAGAATACACTGCTCTAAATCAGGAGTCGGGGGAGCGGGAACGCCTTCTTCAAACGAAGAAACTTCTATTTCGGCAAAAATGCTTTTGGCGTTTTTTGCCAAATTTTTTAATTCGGGCGTTTGCGGAACAGAAAAAGCCTCGCCGTGAAAAATTATTTCAATGTTTTCTACGTTTGCGTTATTTGCCAAATCAGCCACTTTTTTAACAACATCACTTTTTTGTTTTTGCAACTTTTTCAATCTTGCAAGCCCGCCATATTTACAACGAGAAGCTTCTGTTGAGAGTTCAATCGCTTCTATCCTTCGGTCTGTTTCGCTTTTATCTAAAACAATGGGCGCTTCTCCCGAAAATAGAACAATATCGCTTTCCGGGTCTTTTATGTTCACATTTACGGTTGTATATAAAACGTTTTTAAAGTTGGGATTGTAATAGGCTTTAACGTCAAATTCACGACACATTGCATCGCCATTTTCGGGGTCAAGGCTAAAAATTCGCTTGACTTTATCATCTTCATTAAAATGTAAAATATGGATTCTCTTAAGCGTTTTGCCATCCCAAATTTGACGCAAAACATAGGACTTATCTTCCGAAGTCGCGGCAAAAGCCGAAGCATTTAAAAACACCGACATACAAAACAACAATAGACCTAATTTTTTCGCGATTAATTTCATTTTTTACCTCGTTATTTTTAGTATTTGTTTGTTTTTTGGCCAATAAAAAACGGCCGTTATATTTGAGACGAATTCACTGACCCAAAATATAACAGCCGTAGTTTCCCGCCGTTTTGGCGGGAAACATTCAGCACACGACACCGAGAGGATCAGTCCCGGCGGCGTGTGCTTAATAACAGCTGTTTTTGGAGTGAATTCGTGCTTTCGATTTCTCAAAAGCTCTCCCTGTTCTTCACAGGGTTCCAAAAACGTTTTAAATTTTTATAAGCCTTTTTATTTCGTCATTCTGAACCCTGTATTAAGACCTTACAGGGCAGGCCCGGTTCAGAATCTGTCGTGTCTTAAAAGAAACAGCAGATGCTGAAATAAATTCGGCATGACAACATAAAATTTTTTAGGCTCACATTTACTGCTTTTACTCCTTTTTCCTTTTTTGTCATTGCGTGAAAATGCAGCTTTTCACATTTTCGCGGCAATCCAGCTGCAAAGCGAGAGGAATTAATTTAATACTGGATTGCTTCACTGCGTTCGAAATGACGGCAAATATCTTACTGCTAAAATTATTATAACAAATCTTACTGCAAAAATTATTGTTTTATTTAACCATCACAAAAGGCAGCTCGCCGCCGGCTAAATATTGCGGCATACGGCCGTCCCATTTGTCTATGGCTTTAATCTGCGCTTCAACCTGCCTCAATTTGATAAGTTGATCGGAGACGACTTCGCGCTGTAATTTTAGCGACTGCGCTTCGGCTTGAGCTTTTAATATTTGCTGCTCCGCCTCTTTTTTTACCTTCTCCACAAGATTGGTGGCTCTCTTGGCTTCCTGTTCGGCAATTTGTTTTTCCTCCACAGCTTTAAGGAACTGCGGGGAGAAGTCAAAATCAACAATTGCAATATCCGAGACTATCACTTGTTTTTGCGCCATTTTTTCTTTTAAAATGCTGTCTAAAGCCTGCGCAACTTCAACGCGGTTTGATATAAGGCTTTCAGCCGAATATTTGGCCGTGATGGCTTTTATCCACTCTTCGGCCATCGGCGTTAAAACGGTATTAACATAATCGGGGCCGAGATTGCGGTAAATAGATACTACCGTATCCCCCTGTATCCTGTGATTAATGGCAAGGCCGACGGTAATTGTCTGTAAATCTTTTGAAAACGCTTCAGTTTTAACCACGTCTTTTTTAATGCGCACGGAAAATTTTTCAATTTTATCTATAAGCGGTATTTTGAAATGAAAGCCTTCTTCATAAGAGGCGATAACTTTGCCAAAACGCAATTTTATGGCGGACGTTCCGGCCGATACCGTAAAAAAAGAACCAGATAACAATACCAAAACGACAAAAGCCGTTGTAATCGGAAATATTAACGCAAACAAATTTTTATTCATTGCAATCTCTCCTAACTCTTTATATTAACATAGTGAAATTATATCAAATTTTTATTTGCTTATCATATTTGCCGCATTGCCTAAAAACGCATAATTTCTAAAAGAAATGGAAAGTTGTTGCCAGCCGTAAAATATTAATAAAAGATCGTCGCAAGCAAATAAACAGTGGACTTTTTAGCTTTAAAGTGATATATTAAATAGGGGTAATATTTATGAGAACAAATCCTCACGTTCTTGAAATAAACGCGCACGCATGGCTGCGGCGTATGCAGCGAGAAATAAAAGATTTCAAAACTCTTGCCGATGTTTCGGAGGAGCGCGTCCGGATAATTAGAGACCGCGGCGGTTTTGACGGCGTCTGGCTTATGGGCGTCTGGCAGGAAAGCCCCGCATCGCGGAAAATAGCGAGAGAAGACGCGGGCATAAACGACGCTTTAAAAAAGGCCGAACCTAACTACAGCAAAGAAGATATTATAGGCTCGCAATATTCTATTTACGGATATGAAGTCAACCCTGTCCTCGGCGGGAAAGACGCTCTCCTTGCTTTTAAACAAAAACTTAACGACTATGGCATAAGCCTTATACTTGATTTTGCGGGAAATCATTTGTCCGTAGATCATCCGCTGACTTTGAGCGATCCTGATATTTTCATCCGCTCCGAAAGCGAGCCGGAAGATAAAAATTTGTTTTTCAAAACTCAAAACGGAGATTGGCTTGCCCACGGCAAAGATCCTTATTTCCCCGCGTGGACGGATACGGCGCAGATAAATCACTTCAGCCTCAAAGCTCGCGCCTATTTGCTTGAGCAGCTGCTGAAAATTTCCGATCTTTGCGACGGGCTGCGCTGCGATATGACAATGCTGATGCTTAACAAAATTTTCAGGGATGCGTGGGGCCCTTATGTGAAAGAACGCACACCGGACGAGGAGTTTTGGCCGGAAGCCGTAAGAAAAGTAAAAGAAAAACGGCCGGATTTTGTGCTCGGCGCGGAAGTTTATTGGGGGCTTGAATGGGAAATACAGGAAATGGGTTTTGATTATACTTACGATAAAATCCTCTACGACAGGCTGCTTCTTTCCAACGCTCAGGATATACAGGGGCATCTTAACGCGGAACATTTATACCAAAAACGTTCTATAAGATTTATTTCAAACCACGACGAGGAATGCCCCGTATCCGCTTTCGGCAGCGAGAAATCAAAAGCCGCGGCCGTAATCGCCGGCACAATTACCGGCTGCAGGCTTTTTACCGTTTCGCAGCTTGTCGGCGAGAAGCTGCGCCTGCCCATACAATATGTTCCAAACAAATGCTGCATAGACGAGGACGTATATTCTTTTTACGATACTTTCCTGCATATTATAGACCACCCGTGCTTTCACGGCGGGCAATGGGTTTTGAAAACGGCAAAGCCCGCCGCTGAAAATGACGATACGTACCGGAACATTTTATCCTGGAGTTGGACCCAAAGCAGCACGCACAAAATCGTTGTAATAAATTACAGCGCGGCGCCTGCGCGCTGCGTTATACATCTTGATAAATTCCCTAAGGAAGAAAATTATTCCCTCAAAGAAGAGTTTACGCAAGAATTAATACCGGTATCCATAAGCGGAATTAAGAAGAACGGCCTTGCTTTGGAATTGCCGCCTTACGGATATAAAATATTAACGGTAGATTTTTAGATTTTGAGCAAATTAATGTTTTAAAAAGTAGTTTGATTTTTTATTTTTATATAATTTGCATAATTTAAAGCCGGCATCAAAAGGAGAAAATAATATGTCTAAAATATTCATAAATAATTCCAAAACGGCTCATGCCAAATCTCTTAGTATTACCCCCTCCCCCCTTTTTCTCGTCGGGGAAACTTTATGAAGGACAAGGCTTTTACTCTCATCGAAATGCTTGTCGTCGTTCTAATCATCGGAATACTTGCCGCCATTGCTTTGCCGCAATATAGAAAAGTAATAGCAAAAAGCCGTATGACCGAAGCCCTTACAAACGTAAGAACGCTGGCAGCGGCGCTGGAAAGATATTACCTGATAAATACAAGTTACACAACTAACTTTGAAAATTTGGATATTACTATGGGAGAAATGATTCCTACTACAAACTCTTATGAAAACTCTGTTATTTTTCACAGATCAGGAAATTATTTATATTGGTTAAGTTCGTACGGCAGCGCAGGTATTAGCTATCCTGCGCAGGGCAAGCTTGAATTTTTTATTGAATATATTAACCCCCATTCAACCAATAACCACAGGAACCATCTTATATGCTCGGCTTATGGTACAACAGAAACTATTTATGACGAAATTTGTAAAAGTCTTGGCGGAGTTTATATAGGCGCGGGAAATGCCAACGGCCTGCCAAAACGTTGGTATAAGATATAAGCGAACTCAAATAATTTGCAAAAAAAGCGCGGGATGATTCTCCGCGCTTTTTATTTTTAATGAAACTCCCCCACCTTACGGTGGGGGTTTCTTTTTATTCAAACAAATTTTGCCCTAAATCTTCTTGTCCTTGTTTCTCTATGTATCGCT
>JAISRM010000065.1 GCA_031273645.1 Endomicrobium sp. | reverse complement strand
AAAAAATTATTTTTACATTGCGTCTTTCAAAGAAATAATGTTAGAGGATATTAATATTAAACATGGATTCCCATTTTCATGGGAATGACAAACACAAACAAAACAGACGAAGTCTGTCCATTTTCATGGGAATGACAGGCACAAACAAAGACACTGGCTATATTTCATAAAACAGGCGAAGCCTGTTTGCATTTGAAGTTTTAATTGTTATGAAATTTATGTTTAATCACTTCTCCTTCAAACCAATAAATTACGTCTTCGCATATATTTGTGCTTAAATCGGCTATCCTTTCGAGATTTGCCGCTATGTTTATAAGTTTTAAAGACCTCTCTACCGTTTTTGAATCTTTTTGCGCCAATGCCGACAGCTCGTCGGTTATTCTGATTTTTAAAGCGTCCGCATCGTTGTCGCTTTCTAAAACGCTTTTTGCGGCGGTCAAATCTTCGTCGATAAACGCTTTTATCGAATTTTTAAACATTTTTACGGTCAGCTCGCCCATTGCCGAAATGTCCGACATATCCGTGATAAAAGGCCGCCCTATCACAAACAATGCGTTCTGGGCGATATTAACGCAATGATCGGCGATCCTTTCAAGGTCATTATTAATTTTAACCGCGCTGATTATCATTCTCAGATTTTTAGTTACCGGCTGGTACTGCGCTATATAATTTACGCATATTTCGTCAAATTCTATTTCATATTTATTGGCCACGGCTTCGTCTTTGTCTATTATGTCGTGCAAAGCGTTTTCATTTCTGTTTAAAAATCCGCAAAGACTTTTTTCAATCATTTTTTCCACAAATTCCGAATAATCGGAAATACCGCGTTTTAAGAGCAAAATTTTTTCATGCAGCATTATCATTCTCCGATATCTAAAATTAAATCCTTTTTTACGCAAAAGCGGCGCAAAAAATTATCCGAATTTGCCGGATAAATATTCCTCAGTCTTTTTTTCTTTGGGGACCGTAAATATTTTATCCGTCGAAGCAAATTCTATAAGCTCGCCAAGATACATAAAAGCCGTCCAATCCGAAACTCTGGCCGCTTGCTGCATATTATGCGTTACAATCACTATCGTATATTGCTTTTTTAATTCCAATATCAACTCTTCTATTTTATTTGTGGATATCGGGTCAAGGCTTGCGCAGGGCTCGTCAAACAAAATAACTTCCGGCTCAACGGCAAGACATCTTGCTATGCAAAGCCTTTGCTGCTGTCCTCCGGAAAGTTTTAAGGCATTATCTGCAAGCCTGTCTTTTACTTCATTCCACAAAGCCGCTTTTTTCAGCGATTCTTCAACTTTATCGGAAATTATTTTTTTGTTTTTTTCTCCGTTGATTTCAAGCCCGTAACTTACATTTTGAAATATTGTCTTTGCAAAAGGATTGGGCTTTTGAAACACCATTCCCACTTTTCTTCTTATTTTAACCGCATCGGCTTTATCGTGTAAAATATTTTCTCCGTCAAGCCATATATTTCCTTCGGTTTTCGTATCCGCGACGAGATCATTCATTTTGTTTAACAATCTTATAAAAGTTGATTTTCCGCAGCCCGAAGGACCTATAAAAGACGTTACTTTATTATTGTAAAAATCCAAATTTATATTTTTCAGGGCTTTATGGCGGCCGTAGTAAAAATTTACGTTTTCGGCTTGTATTCTTATAATGTTTTCAGCTGACATAATATCTCCCGTATTTATTTCTTAAAATAATCGCGGCAGACGAAATCAAGAGAACTATAGCCAAAAGCAGCAGCGCGCAGCCGTAAGCTATCGGAGTCTGCAATTCCGGTCTTGTGCCTTCGGTCATCAACGCATATATATGATACGGCAGCGCCATGACTTCAGAAAACGGGGAATCGGGATAGCCTCTTTTATAGAAAGCTGCGGCGGTAAAAAGTATCGGAGCCGTTTCTCCGGCGGCGCGGCCAATGCTTAAAATTACGCCCGTCATTATGCCCGGCAGCGCCGAAGGAATTACGGTTTTTACTATAGTCTGCAGCTTCGTCGCGCCCAAAGCTAAAGAAGCTTCTCTTACCGACTGCGGAACAGCCGTTAACGCCTCTTGCGATGCCGATATTATCGCCGGCAAAATTAAAATACCAAGCGTCAGGCTTCCTGAAAGAACAGAGACGCCAAACCCCAAAAATTTTACAAAAACCGCAAGACCGAAAAGACCAAAAACCACCGACGGAACGCCGGCTAAATTATTTACTCCTATTCTAACGGCGTTTACTATAAAGCCGCTGGGATTATACTCGTTTAAATATATTGCGCACGACATGCCAAGAGGAAGAGCAAAGATTACCGCTCCAAGCGTCAAAAATATCGTGCCGGCTATAGCCGGCGCAACTCCTCCGGCAGTCATTGCCTTGCGCGGTGCGCAAGTTAAAAACTCCCAGGAAATAACGCTTATGCCTTTTGCAAATATAAAATATATTATCAGCGCAAGGAAAAATAAAGTTGCCAAAAGACATAAAGTTATGATTATAAATCCTATATTTTCAACGATTTTATTTTTCATCTGCCAAGCCCCAGCTTAATTCTGTATTTTTTACTTATGTGTTCTGCGCCCGCGTTAAAAATCAAAGTGATCAAAAATAGAATCAATCCTATCGCAAAAAGAGCGTGATAATGCGGGCTTCCGACGGCCGCCTCGCCCATTTCGGCGGCTATTGTGGAAGTCATAGGTCTGACCGGAACAAAAAACGATTTTGCAACAACGGCCGCGCCGCCGGAAACCATAAGCACAGTCATAGTTTCTCCGACGATTCTGCTTGCCCCAAGTATTATTGACGTGGATATTCCGGAGGCTGCGGCCGGTATTATAACCTTAAACAAAGTCTGAATCCTGTTTGCGCCTAAAGCGTAAGAAGCTTCTTTAAAACTTTTTGGAACGGAACTTAAAGCGTCTTCGGAAATGCTTGTTACCGTCGGTATTGCCATAATCCCAAGCATCACGCTTGCCGTAAGAGCGCAAAGGCCCGTTGGAATATTAAAAATTTTCTGGATAAAAGGCGCCGCTATAAGCATTCCGAAAAAACCGTAAACTATCGACGGTATGCCGGCAAGAATTTCAATAAGAGGCTTTAAAATTTTCTTTTGTTTAATGCCGGCCAGTTCATTTATGTATAATGCCGCGCCTACGCCAAGCGGAATGCATATTGACAATGCCCCCGCCGTTACTAAAAGCGAAGCGGTAATAAGGGGGAAAATACCCAATTGCGGAGGCTGACGCGAAGGATACCATTCTTTTCCAAACAGAAATTCTAAAAAATTAATTTCAGAAATTATAGGAATGCTTTCTTTAACTAAAATAAATACTATCCCAATAAGAAAAAACAGCGACGCAAAAGCAAGGGAGGTCAATAATATTTGTATGATTTTTTCTTTATAATTTCTCATGCGGCTGCCTTTAGTCCTTTTGTTTTTTCCGGACGCGCGTTTGAGGGCGCGTCCGCAATTTTAGCGTCAAATTTCTACTTAACGGGAATAAAACCTTCCTGTTCAACTATTGCTTGTCCGTCGCTGCTTATAAGAAAATCTATGAACTTTTTAACTTCGCCGGAAGGTTCGCCGTTTGAATACATATACAAAGGTCTTGAATACGGATAAACGCCTTTTAAAACGTTTATTTTATTTGCGGTTACGCCGTCTATAGGAACGGATTTTACCGAGTCGCTTACATATCCTATACCCACGTATCCGATAGCTCCTTTTGTATTTGACACGGTAGTTGCTATTGTCTGATTTGAAGCCTGCATAAGCGCGCTGCTTATTACTTTTTGCTTATTTAAAGCCAGCTCGCTGAAAGATTCAAAAGTTCCGCTTGCCGAGTCTCTGGAAATCACCACGATTTTTTCGTCATTTCCGCCGGCTTGAGACCAATTTGTAATTTTTCCCGTATAAATATCCGATATTTGTTTTTTTGACAAAGCCGACACCGGATTTTTAGGATTGACTATTACCGCTATACCGTCCATAGCAATTACAAAAGCTTTCGGACTTTTTCCTTTTGAGGCGGCAGCCTGAATTTCTGAATCTTTAATTTCTCTTGAGGAATTTGCAATATCGCATGTCCCTGAAATAAGAGAATTTATGCCTACTCCCGAACCTCCTCCGCGAACAGTAATATCTGCGGAAAGATTTGCATCCATATACTCTTCTGCGGCTCTTTGAGCTATAGGAAGAACAGTGGTTGAACCTTCAAGTATCACTTTGCCGGCAAAAACGTTTCCCGCAAAAAGAGCGGTTATCAATGCCGCCGATACGATCTTTATAAAGCTTTTCATTTTTTCTCCTTTTCTTTTTTTATAAATGGAATTTTTTACTCTTAGAACTTATAACTTACGTCAAATTGCGCAAGGCTCTTGGGGTTTTGCGCCCCGTTGATCTGCTTATAACTTAAATAGTTGATTGCAAGCGCGGCGTTTTTGGTCAAGCCGAAGTTGAACCCTATTTCATAACCTCTGGCATTTGAAGCTCCGCCGTAAGCGTCGGAATATCCAAGATAAGCAGGTATGGCAAAGCTCATTAAATATCTTCCGGCAAACGTCAGGTTCCAGTCTGCAAGCCTGCTTATTTTTTCATCTCCGAAAGTTATTCCATACAAGCCGCCTTCATTGTTGTCCTTATAAACGCTGTCGTCGGTATTTTTCACATATTCTCCAAAAACGCTTACGCCGTATTTGCCGGCAACTTCTTTAATTTTTACTTCGACGGCGGGGTTAATTAATCTGAAATCCGTCGAGCCGGTGTAAGAACCCAGATAGTTGGAATTTCCGGGAACGCTGTAAAGCGCTTTGTTTTTAGTGTTAAACTGTTGATACCCTATAGCCGCTTTCACGCTTATTGCGCCGTTTTTATAAACTACTCCGGGCTGAAATATATAAACGTCGGGCTGATTTGCGCCTTTGCTTATATCGGCGTTAAGCGCAAGCCATCCTAAGTTTGCAAATAAACTAAAGCCCTTTGCTAAATCGCGGTTAAAATTTAATGTTATTCCGTCGGGATTAATATCTCCGTCCCAGATAAGCTGCTTTAAATTCCATGTCGCCATGTTTGATTTAATTTTACCGGCGTTTAATTTGCCTACATTATCTATGTCGTAGCGCAAATACGCGTAATCTACAAAAATCGGAGCTTTGCTAAAACCCTGAAAAGTGTAATTTGTGGAAGTAGGTTCAGAATCTGCTCCGCCGCTTGTTTTTCCTGTGGCAAGCCCGAAAGCCGCGGTTAAGTTTTCAACCGGTCTTGCTTCAAAGCCGAAACGAAGCCTAAGGCGCTCTCTGTTTCTGGTTTTGTCGGAATCATTCCAATCCCCCTGATATCTAAGCCTGACATCTGCCGTAAATTTAATGTTTTGAATCCACGACGGTAAAGATAGATTTGTTCCGCTTGCGCTTTGACGCCTCGTTTCTTCTTTTGTCTCAGTGATAACCTTTTGAGCTTCTCCGTAAGATATAAGCCCCTTATCCGCAAGGATTTGAGCAAGCTTATCGATCTCTCCGGCAAAAACAGGAACATTCAACAAAACTACCGCCGCAACAGCCAACGCCGCTTTTTTACATTTCATTTCCCTATTTCTCCTTTGGCGCAATTATTTAAACGCGCCGCTATTTGTTTACGCCAAAATAATACAAAACGTAAATTAAGAAAAAATAAAGGAATTGTTAGTTTTTTGTTAAGGACAATGCGCAGGTTATGCGGCAAAGAGCGGCAAGCGCAAGGTAAAAATAGCAAAAGCGTCGGCAAAAAAAGGAAGTGGATACAGATAAGTATTTGCGGGTTATTTCAAAGTTTGTCCTTGAATATTTTTATCAATGACAAATTTTTTGCAGTTAAAGTTCTAAGGCAGTTTTCCGACAAAAACATTCTAAAACAAAAATGGATCTCTATTTCTCTGAGTTGATAACAGACTTCGGCTGTGTTTTGTCATTCCCGCGAAAGCGGGAATCCATGTTTGCTAAAAAATTCTTTTTTACATCTCGTCTTTAAAAGAAATAATGTTAGAGACTATAATTAATATTAAAAATGGATTCCCATTTTCATGGGAATGACAGACTTCGG
>JAISRM010000264.1 GCA_031273645.1 Endomicrobium sp. | reverse complement strand
TTAGAAGCTATATTAATATTAAACATGGATTCCCATTTTCATGGGAATGACAGACACAAACAAAACAGGCGCAGTCTGAAAAGAAATAATGTTAAAAACTGTATTAATATTAAAAATGGATCCCCACCCGATAGAGACACACGGGCGCAGGCTGCTTAGGGAGAAAGAATATTAAAAACGCGAGGATGACAGCGGCGGCTATTCCCATTTTCATGGGAATGACAGACCTTAAAAAAACAGGCGAAGCCTGTCTCGCGGAAGCGGGGATTGTTTCATTTAGTCGTTTTTTTGCCGTTAAACTTTTAAAGGGCGGGCGCGTAAATTTCGGCGTTCTGCTTTTAATTTTGTATAATTTATAAATTATTTATAACCGTATTCAGACGGAGAAATAAGTTGAAATATATTATAGACGGCTACAATGTTATAAATTCAAGCGATATTTTTATCGCGTCAACCCTTGAGGGCAGACGCAATAAACTTATCGATTTTATTGCGCAAAACCGTCCGCATGGAAGTTTAAAAAATTCCGCGACAATCGTTTTTGACTGCAAATCAAAAAACCCTTACGAATCTAACGGGTATAACGTATTTCATGTCGGCGCTATAGAAGTTATATTCAGCGACGGAATCGTTTTGGCCGACGATATTATTGCAGAAATTGTCGACAATTCTCAGTCTGCTTACAATATTACGGTGGTAACAAACGATAAAGGCATAAGGCGCAGAATAGCGCCGTCCGGCGCAAAGTATGAAAGCGTCGAAACTTTTATAGCAAAAGGCTATAAAGAAAAAAATGCAAAACGGGCGCGCGATTATGAAAATTTGCCGACGGACGAGAAAGAATGCATAAACGAGGAATTTGAACGCATATGGTTAAAAACGCGGCATATAAAATAATAATAGCGCTTATTATAATTTCCGCCGCTGCCGTTGCGGCGCGGCATTTTTATTTGCCTGACGAGAAAATGCCTATATCGGTAAAAAACGGCGAAACTGCGCGTTCCGTTTCTTTAAAACTGAAAGAGAAAAATCTCATACTGTCTGCAAATTTATTTCTTTGCTGGGTAAAAGCAAGCGGCGCGGCTTCTAAAATTAAAGCGGGCTATTACGAGTTTAGCAGCAAAGACGGAATGTTTAAAATACTTTCGGAACTTAAAAACGGTTCGTCAAGCCTTGTAAAGTTTACTGTTCCTGAGGGAAGTTCAATTAAACAGACGGCTGAAATAGTCGCTCAAAAAGTTTTCATCGATAAAGACGCTTTTATAAAAACCGCTCAAGATTTGAAAGCCGAAGGCTATCTTATGCCGGAAACTTATTACGTCGATCCCACTTCGACGCAAGAACAGATAATCGCGCTGATGCAGGCTGAATTTGATAAAAAGGTTACACCTGAAATGCGCGCCAGAGCCGGCGAAATAGGCGTTTCTTTACAAGATGTCGTCATTATCGCTTCAATAGTTGAAAAAGAAGCGGTCAACCCGAAAGAGCGTCCGGTAATAGCCGCCGTATTTTATAACAGATTGAAGAAAAAAATAAGGCTTGAATCATGCGCTACAGTGCTTTACGCTATGGGAGTTTCAAAAGCGCGGCTTACTCTTGAAGATACAAAGTTTGATTCGCCTTATAACACGTACAGACATGCGGGTCTTCCTCCGGGTCCGATTTGCAGTCCGGGAATAGAGTCGATAAAGGCGGCTTTATATCCGGCAAATACCGGCAGTTTATTTTTTGTTTCACAGGGCAACGGAAGCCATTTGTTTGCCGCAGATCTTCAAGAGCATGTTCAAAATAAAAGAATCACTAAGAAAAATATAAAACGGCGGCAGGCGGCTTCCGGAGATGACAAAAATAACAGATAAATACCAAAACGCTCTATATTGTCTTGCTCTAAGTCTTACGCATAATTGTGAAAAATCAAAAAAAGCCGCAATTGCGGCTCTTGAAAAATTTTCTCATTTTTCAGACGGCATTTGCCGCAATGAAGAGCTTAAACTTTATAAAAATCTTATTTCAAGGCTAAGTTTTTTGCAGATAAAAAAGAAGAACGCGCCCAGCGGCGGCATAATAAATTCGCTAAAGAACCGGCTTGGTTTTTTTGATAAAAAAGTTTTTGTTCTTAAATACGAGAGCGGTTTTTGCGCGCAGGAAATTTGTTTTATTCTCGGAGCGAGCGCAAAAAAAGTTAAAAAATCGCTTCTTAAAAGTACAAACGAGATCGCGCGTCTTACAGAGGATCCGCAGCAATGAAATGCGAAGAAGCCGTTTATGAGATTATTCCGTTTTACAGCGGAGAGCTTGACGGAGAAAAGAAAAAAGAATACATAAGGCACGTTACGCTGTGCAAGGCGTGCGCAAGGCTTTCCTTTAAAATAAGAAAAGCAAAAAAATACATTGAAGAGAGCGCGCGCTCAGACGGCGACGCAGACTTAATAAATAATGTCAAATAAGGAACTCGAGCATGGAAAAGAAAAAAGTTTATTTGGACAATAGCGCCACTACGGCGGTTTTGCCCGAGGTGATTAAAGAAATGTCGCCTTTTTGGGAAGATATTTACGGCAATGCTTCCAGTTTTCATTCTTTTGGAAGAGCGTCTCATAGGGCGTTAAACGAGGCGCGGGAAAAAACGGCCTCTTTTTTTAACGCATCGGCCGACGAAATAATTTTTACGGGCTGCGGGACCGAATCGGATAATCTGGCAATATTTGGAATTGTAAACGCATACGGCAAAAAAGGGCATATAATTACGACAAAAATAGAGCATCACGCCGTTTTACATTCATGCCAAAGGCTTGAAAAACTCGGATACGGCGTAACCTATCTTAACGTAGATAAAGACGGCGTAATATCTTTAGACGAATTTAAAAAAGCTCTCAGACCAGACACCATGCTTGTTACCATAATGCACGCCAATAACGAAGTAGGCTCGATACAGCCGATAGAAAAAATATCCGAAATTTTAAAAGAGGAAAACCGCGCCAGAAAAGACAGAATATATTTTCACAGCGACTGCGTTCAGACGGCCGGCAAATTAAAACTCGACGTAGAAAAGCTCGGCGTCGATATGCTTTCCGTTTCGGCTCACAAATTTAACGGGCCAAAAGGCGTCGGATTTTTGTACGTCAGGCGCGCAACTAATATTGAGCCGATAACGTACGGCGGGCATCACGAAAACGGCATGCGTCCCGGAACGGAAAACGTAGCTTACGCGGCCGCCATGGCTAAAGCCCTTGAGATTGCATACAGAGATATTGAAGCTCATGAAAAACGCGTTTTGTTTCTCAGAGAAAAATTAAAAAACGGAATAGCAGAAAGAATTCCGAAAGTCATAATAAACGCAAGCGCAGACAAAGCCGTTTCAAATATTTTAAACGTCAGTTTCGGTTATATAGAAGGCGAAGCTCTTCTTTTAAAACTTGATATGCAGGGGATCGCGGCTTCGACAGGATCTGCCTGCGCCACCGGATCTTCCGAGCCGTCGCACGTTTTATCGGCTATGGGCGTCGATCCTATGTATGCACAAGGAGCGCTGCGCTTTTCTTTCAGCCGGCAAAATACCGACGAAGAAATTGATTACGTTCTTAAAGTTTTGCCTGCGGCCGTAGAAGAGTTAAGAAAAATGTCTCCGGTATGGAACAAAACGAAATGAGCGTTAAATCTTTTTCCAAAAGCATTATTTTGGCAAAATGGTTTGAAATTTTTATAGGCGCCGTAATAACGGTCAACTGTATTCTTATCGGCGTTGAAACCTATTTAAGCGATCCAAGAATTTATATAACGCAGCAAATCGCTTTGCTAATATTTATTGTTGAAATCTCTTTAAGGTTTCTTGCAAGAGACAGCGTTAAATCTTTTTTTTCATACGGCTGGAATATTTTTGATTTAAGCCTTATCATCGTAAGCGTCGCGCCTGAAAGCCTGTTTGCCCATCCGGCTGCGATAATGTCTTTAAGAATTTTAAGAGTGTTTAGGATTTTAAGGCTTGTCAGAACGTCTAACGAAATCAAGCTGATAATAACGGTTTTAATCCGTTCTCTAAGCGCCCTCGTCTATAACGCTTTGTTTTTTGCAATATTTTTATATCTTTTTGCAATTATAGGCTTAACTCTTTTTAAGCTTCCCGTAATAAACGCGCAAACTCCGCCTGATATAGCCGAGAAAATAAATTATCTTTCCGTTTACGCTCCTAACTCTCCGTCGCATTCTCCGGATCCTTACGGCAATC
>JAISRM010000261.1 GCA_031273645.1 Endomicrobium sp. | reverse complement strand
TTATTATATCGGCGGTTTTTAAAATTTCCAGATAAGACGTTTTGTTTGTCAGGACGCATTTTACAAAAACTTTTTTGCCGGCAATTTGCAAAAATTCTTTATGCTGACGCCAAAAATTCTTTTTACATTCCGACGGAAACTTAAAATCTGCAGCAATTGTATCGCAATATTTAACAACTTCTTTTAAATTTTTTGGCAAAGTTCCGTTTGTTTCCAGATAAACGCAAAATCCCGATCTTTTAAGTTTAGGCAGAAACTGTTTTAAAAATTTTGAACGGATCAAAGGCTCTCCCCCGGTTATGGCTACGGAAGGTTTTAAAAACGCGCCGGAGGGCGCGGCAAATTGAAAGCGTTTTTTATTTTTAGCGTAAATCTTTTGGATTTTTTTAACAAGCTCGTCGGAAAAACAGTTTTTTGCTTTAGCGGAAACTTTAATTGAATACGGAGTGTCGCAATAGCCGCACTTTATATTGCAGCCTGCAAAACGGACAAAAATCTGAGGCAGCCCTGCGTAAATTCCTTCTCCCTGATAAGAAAAAAACACTTCATAAACGGGAGCCTGCAGCAAACTGCCTTCGGCAGATTTTAAATTAGATTTCCTGCAAACGGATATTGCATTATTGCATAAGTTATTGTTGCCGGCGGCAGATTTCAAATGAGATTTCCTGCAGACGCGCGCGCGTTTTGTTTTTGCATGGAACGCTGTTTTTTTCACTTTAAGCTCTCTAAAGCCGGATCGCGCATGCCGGCTTCTTTAAATCCTTTGGCTCTCAATTTACAGGAATCGCAAACTCCGCAAGGCTTGGAAAATCCTTTATAACACGACCAAGTGTATTGATACGGAACTTTTAACCCGATCCCCATTTTTATGATACGGGCTTTTGTCATATGCACAAGAGGCGCTTGAACTTTAATTGTAAGTCCGAGCGACTTTATAAGTTTGTTATAAGAATCTATAAATTGCGGTCTGCAGTCGGGGTATCCGGAAAAATCAAGAGCGTTTGCTCCTATAAAAATATTTGATGCTCCGGCCGATTCTGCAAACGACAGCCCGTAAGACAGAAAAAGAGTGTTTCTTCCGGGAACATAAGTAACCGGAATTTCTTTAGCCGCAACTTTGTTTTCGGGAACTTTTACGTTTTTATTTGTGAGCGCGTCGTTTGACCACGCAAGAGAGAGTTTGACTATAAAGTGCGGAACTTTTAAATTGTTTGCAATTTTTACCGCAGATTTTAATTCTCGGGCATGCCTTTGCCCGTAATTAAAAAGAAGACACGAACATTCGTATCCTTTTGAGAGAGCGTAATATAAAACGGTCGTCGAATCAAGCCCTCCGGAAAATAAAACGACAGCTTTTTTGTTGTTTTTCATAGTTTCTCATTCAGGCTTGGCCTGTTTTATTGGACAGGCTGCGTCTGTTTTGTCATTAACCCGCTGAAAATGGGAACCGCTTCTGCCTGTCATCCTCGCGTTTTTAATATTAATGTAGTTTCTAATATTATTTCTTTCAAAAACACAATGTAAAAATAATTTTTTAGTAAACGTGGATTCCCGCTTTCGCGGGAATGACAACTTTAAAAAAAACAATTAACAAAACAGACGAAGTCTGCAAGTTTACTAAAAAATTCTGTCAGACAGCCTTCGGCTGTTTTATAAAAACAGATGCAGTCTGAAAAGAAATAATGTTAGAAGCTATATTAATATTAAACATTGATTCCCGCTTTCGCGGGAATGACAGACTCCAACAAACAGACGAAGTCTGCAGACTTAGTCTGCGCAAGCTGTTACCGCAGCGCAAGCCGTTTCGCTTTCCCATACTTCTACTTCGCAGACTTTTGCCGTATCGGTTTGGGCTTTTTTAAGTTCTTCAAAAATGAAACGCGCTATATTTTCGGCAGTCGGATTAATTTTATCAAAAGGCGCGGTATCGTTTAAAAATTTATGGTCAAGCCATGCCATAATTTTGTCTAAATGAGCTTTTAAATCGGTAAAGTCTATGAGCATGCCCGTTTTATCTAATTGCGTTCCGCCAAAGCGGCGCGCACTTTCCAGTTGTGTCCGTGAATATTTTCGCATTTGCCTTTATACTCTCTTAAACAGTGGGCGGAAGCAAAAGTTTTTGTTACCGAAAGTTTGTAACGCATTACATTTTCTCCAAACAGATTTTTTTAACTTTGTTTATTTTTTTGCAAAAGAACTTTGAACCTATTTTCTTAAATTTTTCGGGATTGTCGCTGACGTAAAATTTCAGGGCGGCTTTTTTTGCGTTGGAAAGAAGATCTTTTTTTAACAGCGCTTCTTTTACTTCGTTTGCCGTAGCCGTTGCTGAATCTATTAAAGAGACGTTTTTTCCCGCCGTTTTTGCAAGAAGGTCTTTAAGAAGCGGATAGTGCGTGCAGCCAAGAACCAGCGAGTCTATATTTTTTTTTAACAGAGGCGTTAAATATGTTTTTACGACGGCTTGCGTTATTTCGCCTTTATTCCATCCTTCTTCAACAAGCGGAACAAAAAGAGGGCAGGCCTGCTGGAAAACCCGCGCTTTTGAAATTTTTTTTACGGCCTTTAAATACGATGCGCTTGAGACGGTGCCTTCAGTTCCGATAATTCCGATTTTGCGGTTTTTGGTGTTTTTTACGGCCGCTTTTGCTCCGGGTTCTATAACGCCTATAACCGCAACGGGAAGAGATTTTTTTAGCGCCGTCAAAGCAAAAGCCGAAGCCGTATTGCACGCTATTACGAGGAGCTTTATATCGTTTTTCAAAAGAAATGCGGCGATATCTTTTGAAAACTTTATTACGGCGTCTCTTGATTTTGAACCGTAAGGAACATGCGCGGTATCGCCGAAATAAATGAGGTTTTCTGCCGGCAGCGCTTTGCTTATGGCAGACATTACCGTCAGCCCTCCAAATCCCGAATCAAAAATGCCGATAGGTTTATTTTTTAAGGACGCCAATTTTATCTTTTCTTGCATAATATTTAGTGATACCTTCATATACCGAATCGGATACGGCCGTCTGGAATTTGCCGGTATTAAGCTTTGATTCTTCCGAGTAATTGCTTAAGAACGCGCTTTCGACGAGTATTGCCGGCATTTGAGCTCCTCTTAAAACGTAGAAGCTTGCCTGCTTTACGCCTCTGTTATGCACTTTGAGCCTTCCCGGAGTTTCTGAAGCCACAAAACTGCACAATTCTGAGGAATCGTTTATGTATTCGTTTACGGTCATAGACCAAAGCATTTCCTGCAGCAAAGCTCTTTTCTTTGTAGGTTTTCCTTCAAGTTCTACTACCGAGTTTTCAAGCGTTGCCGTTGCGGCCGCTTCAGAGTCGGTGGCTTTTTCGGAGAGAAAATATACTTCAAAGCCGCTTACGTCTCTGTTAAAATTTGAGTTGCAGTGTATCGATATAAATAAGTCGGCGTGATTTTCATTTGCTATATTTGTTCTTTCGGCAAGAGGAATAAAAATGTCGTCTTTTCTGGTAAGAACGGTTTCATAATTTTCGTCTTTATCTAAAAGCGCTTTCAGCTTATGGGCTATGGCAAGATTTATGTCTTTTTCTTTTGTGCCGTTAGGACCTACCGCTCCCGGATCTTCTCCGCCGTGTCCTGCGTCTATAACTATGATCCTTTTGCGTCTGGACCCGTCATTTGCGGCCGGCATTTCTTTTTTTATCTGACGAAAAGATGAAGAATCGTCTATTATCGAATAGCTGTCGTCAACTATATTTTTGTTTTCAAATTTTGCGACCGGAACTTTTTTCAAATCTTTATTGTCTTGATCTGTTTCAATTACGGACTCGGCAATAAGAGAATTGTCGTATTGCGCCGTTACGGGCGGCTGGGCGGCGGAGTCCGGCGCGGCGTCTTGGTTTTCTGAGGATATTTCGGTTATCGACGCCGTTTTGTCGGGTTCTTCGCGCGAATCAATAACGGTTTCTCCGACATTTGTTATGTCGAGTTTTTTTGAATGGATAATGTCTATAGATATTCTGTCGGGTTTTTCAAGTTTTGCGCTTTTTACCAAAAGAGGCGTCTGCTGCAAATTAATTTTGATGTCTGCGCTTTTTCCGTTCGTATCGTAGAGAATGTCTCTTATCATTCCGTTATTTGCGTAGATAAAATCCCTTTGTACTTTGCCTCTGTGCACCGTCAAAACAAGCGATGCCGAACCTTTTGAAAGCGTGTAAGCTAAAGGTTCGGAAAGCTCGACGACAATTTCTGTATTTTCCGGCCTTGTAAAGTATCTTATAGCGGTTATATTTGACTTGCGGTTTACGGTTAAAACAAGAGCCTGCTTGTTCCATGAAGTTTCGGTTTCGGTGATTTGCGCAAATTCGGGAGACGTCAGAATTTCAGGAGAAATATAAAGATCGTTTTTTATCAGCCTTGAAGGCATAGTCATTTTTTTAGGAATTTTGCCGAAATAAACGTAATTGCTGTTAGCTTTTATCGACATTTTTTTATTGTTTATCTGCATAACGACTTCGGAACTTACCGGTTTCCATTCAAGCACGGCATTGTAAATTTCTGCAACTTCTTTTATTGAGAAAAATTCCGTGTCGGGCGTTATTTTATAAACGCTTGCTCCGGGCAGATATTCTCCGTCGATAATTACGTTGACGTTTTCGGCTTCCGGCAGCGCGGCTTTTGCCGGCGCATAAGAATTTAACGCAAAGACGGCTATGGCCGCTAAGATGAACGATTTTAACATAATTTTTAATTTGTTCATGATGATTGAAGTCCGCCTTTAAGAAATTTTAAACGGGAAATTTTTAAAACAGAGCCTGATTTTAAGGAAATCAGACTCTGCGCGTTTTTTGAGAGCGAACGCCGGTAATTTTTATCAAACTTTTTACAATAAATTAAACGGCGTTTACCGCCTGCGCAATAAGCTTTATTAAGCAATTATACATAAAATACAGAAACAATAAAAGTTAAGACAGACTTCGTCTGTTTTTATGGGATTGGCAACCGGTGTCTGTTTTGTCATTGCCGCGTTTTTAATATTCGTTCTTCCTAAGCAGCCTGCGCTCGAGTGTTTCTATCGGGTGGGAATCCAAGTTTGCTAAAAAATTCTTTTTACATCTGCTTTTAAAAAAAATAGGAATAAAAAAATATAAAACAAAAATGGATTCCCATTTTCATGGGAATGACAGACACAAACAAAGACATTGTCTGTATTTCATAAAACAGGCGCAGCCTGTCCCATTTTCATGGGAATGACAGACTTCGTCTGTTTTTATGGGATTGGCAACCGGTGTCTGTTTTGTTTGTGTCCGTTTTGTCATTGCCGCAAAAGCAGCAATGACAAACACAAACAGTCGTTTTATAAAACAGACGAAGTCTGCAGGCTGCTGCGAAAGTTTTTATGCGGGTTGATTGGCGCGCGTAAAGGCATAGGCAAAAATCAAGAGGGGTTGGATTATATGCGCAGCGTAGAACTTGCGGCAAAAGAAAAGTATGCGCCGGACATCAAAGCGCGTATTAAGAGCAGTTCTGCTGTTTTTTTCATGATTGTTTTTTAAATTCCGCTTTTTTATCATTTATGTAAATATGTTTTATTGAAGCGTTTCCGTAAGAATTGATCGTTATTTCCGCCGTTACTTTATTCATATCTCTTTCAAGTTCTATTTCTCTGCCCGCGTCTTCCGGAAGAAAATAATTTTCTATGCCGTAGATTATAGTAAAATCTGATTGCGAAAAACCCGAAAAACCGCGTTCAATTTTTCCCTTGATAAACAAACCGTTTTTCGGTCTGTCAAGATATAAATTTCCGCTTTTATAATATTTTCCGTCTTTTATAAGTTCTACATAAATCGTTTGTCCGTCGCGCAGCATTTGCTCTTCCAGATATCCGCCGTACGGAGCTATAATTCTTTGTCCGGCTTTTATGCGGCTGATTTCGTAATCAAGCTCTATATAATCCCCGCGGAATAAATCTCTTGGGTCAACCGGAATTACTCTAAGCATTACGGATCTGCCGAATTTCAGATTATATTCTTTGTATCCGGTATAAAACGCTATAAGGCAAAACCATAAAGCCATGAGAATAAAAAACGCTTTTTTACGGTCCATATGTTTTTATTTCTGTTTTTAATCCTCTTCGTTTATGCTCGAAGAATAAAGCCGTCGTAACCAACAGAAGTCCTCCCGATAAAAAGAAAATTGAACGCGGCAGCAGTTTCCAGAAAAAATCAAAATATTTGACGATTATAAAGATTATAAGCCAAAAAATGCCGAGGTTTATACGAAACATTGTTTTTTGTTCATATCCCGAAAATATCAATGCAAGCAGCATTAACGCAAAAATCAGATTGACTGCAAGAAGCGGTATAAATCTGTATTTAAGGATAAACATACACGTGATAATTGCGGTCAGAATTAAAACATTTTCCGTAACGCCGTTTGTTCTTGACGGATTGGCAAAGAAAGAAACCAGAAACATAATAATGGAAAGCAAAAGGAAAGATGGAACTATTCTAACGGGAAAAAATTCCCATGTCGTTGCGAAATCAAAAAAATCGGTTCTATCAATTTTTGCAAAATACGAGAACGTCATCATAAACATGCCGAAAAAAATTAATAAAAGCCCTGTTTTAATATATACGGGCGAAACTTTATCAAAATCTTTTATAAAATTATTGATCTTGCCGAAACAAAATATAAAAATACCCGTTAAACAATAGATAAACGGAAATTCTTTGGAAATACCGAGACTGTTATTGCTGACAATAAAAACGGTAAGCCACAGTATAAAGAGAATTGACGTAAGACAAGCGACCGGACGCGAAAAAAATATATACGCGTAGGGCAATACGGCTAAAAGCCATATAAGCAGCAGCATATGCAGACTTCTGTCGGAATTAATATGATATATCTGGGCGGTGAGAAAAATCAATGCGCCGATAAGAATCGTACTTAAAAATAAAAGCGAACTTCCTGTTTTCGGATAATTTTTGTTTTCGTATTTAAGCCAATATCCGCCGAAAGCGCTTGAAAAAGTAAAAGACATGAGTATCAGAACTTTTACAAACGAGGGTATAGCCTGCCAATTTGCCGCCACAAATAAAATGAAACCTATGCCCGTAAGCGCAGCGCCTATCATTGAAAAAGTAAATATTATTCTTTTTGAACTTTTTTCTGAAGAATCTTTTTCAATATCCAAACGCATCTGCTGAGCCTGATTAACGCTGATAAGTCCTTCGCCGAGCCATTTTTCAATGTATTTTTTCATTTTATAGCCGTTTGTTTTACCGTTTGTAATAAATGTTTTAGAAAGCCTAAACAATTTTAAAAACTTGCAATGCCGTCTTCAAATCTTTTGCTTTTTACGAAATACAATGAACTAAACAGCATTTACCGACTACATAACAAGCCTTTTATTCAGCAATTATACATAAAATACAGGGATAACGGAAGTTTTCAGCCATATATAAGCCCTGTCTTAAAGTAAACCAAGGTAATATAACTATAGCAGAGTATAAGTTAAAAGGTTGCATAAAAGCAGCTGAAACTACTAAATCATATTGAGTGTTTCTTGCACCGACGGATTAGATGTGTTTTCGTATTTGATTGAAGTGTTTTGAAATTCTCTTTTAATACCGCCGCCGATAAACTCGTCCGCCCAAGCAGTAGCTAAAACATCAACGTCTGCGAAATCAAGTATAAATTCTGATTCTGCTGCCCTTAGAATATATGCCTTCGCTGCTAAAAAGGCTTCTTTCCCATCAGGTCTTGAAACTAATAAATTGCCAAAATTAGAAATTTTAATTCTCATAATAGACTATTTTAAAGATTTTTGTTTTTGCGTTAATTGCTTGTAATTTTCACGACTGACAACTTTTTTACCGCTTTTACGCTCTAATTCTTTTCTGGCATTGCCGGCAATATTTCCGCCTTCAATGGCGGCTTTTTTATTTTCAATAAAACCTTTAGCGTTTTTGTTAATGGTTATTTCTTTTGTTGAAGCCTCGCCAAGCATTGA
This sequence comes from Endomicrobium sp., assembly GCA_031273645.1. Classification (GTDB taxonomy): domain Bacteria; phylum Elusimicrobiota; class Endomicrobiia; order Endomicrobiales; family Endomicrobiaceae; genus JAISLV01. The sequence goes on along the minus strand of JAISRM010000261.1, from coordinate 4,034 downwards.
AAAAATAAGTTCCAAATCAGTCATATGGTCTCTTAAGTTTTCTCTTTTTAAACCTTTATATTTTTTATATAAAGATGGTGTCATTCCAAAAGTTGCTTGCGAAATTTCAGCAGTCAAAATTTCATATTCTTTCTTTTCCTTAACTCCTCTTTTCTGCCATTGGTCTGTCAATTCGTCCCGAATAGCAATGCCCCGTAAACGTTTTTCTATCCAATCATCGCTATATCCTTTGGCTTTATACAACGCCCTTGTCCTTTGTGTAGCAAGTTCCGGATTTTCAATTTCCTGAATCCGTTCATAACCCACTTTGGCAAGCCAAAGTTTAAAAGGTTCTGCCTTCGGTGAAGGGATAGATTGAATAATACGGAAAATTCCTTCCGTATTAGAGCAATTTAATTTTTGCTTACCGCCAGCCGTATCAATGGGAAGGGGGGTGACAATTTGTCCCCACCCTTTATTAAGCTCTTCATCCCTAATACGCATTTTCTTTACATAGTCGGAAACATTTACCGAAGCCGTAAGAGCATAAACAATATCACTAACAACAAACCACCATTCGTTATTATGCAAAGTTCGCCTGATTTCTCTGCTCTCAAAAACAACTATTTTGTGAAAACTTTGATTTTCTGACATAGAATCCCATTATTATAATTTATCTTATAAAATAAATTTATGAATCAGCATTAGTTTTATCTTCAATCTTGATTACTGTTTCATTCATTGTGTAATGAACAAATTGTTGACCTAATCCTGTTAATATATATTGTTCTGAATTATCAAATGCAGATTTCATTGTATTAGATTTAAAGGAACTTTTCACAGGCTTATGTTTTACAAATCTTCCATCATCAGTAGTATCTCTCGTATGTCTTATTACTCCGCCTGCGCTTAATTCTATAATTATATGCTTGAACAAATCTGCATCTGAAAAATCTTCCCTTGGCAAATTACTATCTTTTAATTCACACCACATAGAATATCTTGTTATCCCGGGCGTTTGATGAATAGCCCTTATAACAGCATATATATTTAACCAATCAATGAATAATCTTATAACATCATCGGAACATAGTTTTGTTCCAGCAGAGTTTGATTGATGGGAAATCAAAAGACGAGAAGTTTTGAATATAAAAATATTATGAGATATTCATTGACGAAAGATTTGGAAAAGCGCAGCTACAAAATAAAAAAGATACAACAGTATACGTATATACTTTCAAAAAAAATTACAGTTATTCTAAAAATAGATACGATTTTATCAAGCTCAAAGAAACGCCTGATTTTATAAGCAGTTGTAAGTCTGTTTCAACTAAAAATACACAGGGTGGAGGTGGCCGGAATTGAACCGGCGTCCGAAAATGCTTCGGTATGACCGCTACAGGTTTAGTCCGGAAGATTTATCTCGTTTATAATGCCGTCTCCGGACGGGATTACATTATAAACCAGCGCCGTTTTTGTTTTGCTTTAACCCGACGGAGCAAGCGGTTTAAAGCTATCCTGCTCTTGACGTTTTATCCTTTTAGCAGGAGTCTAAGGTAAAACGCTGCGGTTAATTAAGCCGCAAAGGGCAAGAACATCGGGACCATGCTGGGCATGGGTTTGACGTTCTGTACCGGTACGATTTTTTTAATTGTATCGTTGTTTATTGTTTGGTCAATTTTTACGGAGCCTTTGACCAACTCCGACCTGCTGTGCATACCTCTGACCACTCCCGTCGAACCCTGTTCACCCCCGTTTTTAACTTTTTTTGTAAACTATAATTTCTTTATCTTTTGTTTTTAAAAAAATCGGTTATTATTTTAGCGCAATCTTCTTTTAAAATGCCGCTTTCGGTTTCTATGCGGTGATTTAATTTGGAGCTGCCGGTTATTTTAAAAACGCTTTTGCACGCTCCGGCTTTTTTGTCAAAAGCGCCGAAAAAAATTTTTCTTATTCTTGCGTTTACTAAAGCGCCGGCGCACATCGGACACGGTTCAATTGTAACATAAATATCGCAGCCGTTCAAACGATAATTTCCGATTTTTTTTGCGGCTTTTCTCAAAGCTTCTATTTCTGCATGAGCCGTCGGATCTTTATCTTTTATACATCTGTTAAATCCCTTAGATATAATTTCATTGTTTTTAACGATCACCGCGCCTACCGGCACTTCGCCGATCTCGCGCGCTTTTGCGGCTTGTTTTAAAGCAAGGAGCATAAATTTTTTGTTTTGCGTTTTGTCTTTTGCCGCCGATTCTTTGCTTTTCACGGTTTACTCTTCTTTTTCAAGGTGTTTTTCAAGCAATTCTCTTATATCTTTTGGAAAACGCACCGGCTTTAAATCTTTGTTTACAAAAGGATGTTTTGTCGTTGCGCTGACAAGAATTTTGTCTGCGCATTTTACTTTATAAGAACAAGTAATGCTTGCGGCGGTAATGCCGGTAAGTTTTGTTTCTACGGTTATAAGATCGTCGTATTTTGCCGAGGCTATATATTTGCATTCGGCGTAAATTACCGGAAAATAAAAACCTCTTTCTTCAATTTTTGTATATTCAAGCCCTATTTCTCTAAGCCATTCAGTGCGGCCTCTTTCAAAAAAAGTAAAATAATTGCCGTAATATACAACTCCCATTTGATCGGTGTCTGCATAAGCTATTCTTATTGTCAAAGAATTCATCAACAATATCCTCTCTTTTTAATATATAATTTGATTATAATATTTTCATTGTAAATAATCAATAATAGAAACGCAAAAATGATTGACAAATTAATACTTTTCAGATATACTCAGTAGCAATAAAAACCTGTTGCGGATTCTTAAAAACGGCGGTATTTTAAGCTTTCTTGTTGTTTTTGTGTTTTTTATTGAAAATACTATAAGTTTTTAACAATAATACATACTAAAAACGGAGAAAAAAATTGATATTTAAAAAGGCGTGTATAGGTTTGTTTGCGCCGTTGCTTTTTTGTCTGCATTTTTTTCAAATTCCCGCCTCGGCCGACATCAATGACGATTTTATACAACAGTGTATGAAAATCGCCGAGTCAAGAGACCCCAAAATTCAGATAGCTTATGAACAAATACAAATGGCTGAAATAAGGGCTATCAGCGCGGCAAGAGCTTTTTTCCCTCAGGTCGTTTTGCAGCACAGTCAATCGACCGGAAGAAGTAAAAACTATAATCTTGAAGAAGCTGAGTACAAATCCGAAGAATACGGAGTAAGAGCTTCCCAAACTATTTTTGAAGGCCGCCGCACGCAATCGATGTATAAATACGAATCGCTGATGGTTGACGCGGCAAGGTTTAACTACACTAAAACGCGCGAAGAACTTTTTACTCAGATAAAACTTGCATATTATGAGTATCTCACTTTAAATCAGGAATATAAAGCTTTGGGAAAAGCTTACGATATAGTTGATCAGCTTTTTGTAAAAGTTAAAAACGAATACAAAGCAAAAGCTATTTCAGAACTTGACATGGTTGAAGCCGAAAATTTTAAAGATAAAGTAAACGACATGCTTTCGGCTTCAAAAATAAACCTTGATTTTTCAATTAAAAAGCTTATAGAAACAGTGGGAATACACGATTTAAACGATATAAACGCAAAACCTTCAGACGAACTTCCCGACGACATGGCCGAAATCACTTTTTCCCTTCAGGATTTAATGAGTTTTGTTCTTACAAACAATCTTGACGTGCAGAACGCTAAAATACAAACCAGAATGGCCGATTTAAAAATCAAAATAAACCGCGCAAAAGTAATACCGAAATTTTATGTGGAAGGATTTTACGGAAAAAGCGGCGAAGCTTTTATAAAAGGTACTATAGAGCTGGCGGCGGCATGGACTATCGCATTGAGAATGTCATGGAGCCTGTGGGGAAATTCCCTTGAAGTTTCATATAACAACGAGCGCGTCGATCCCGCGACCATAGTTGATGCAAGCAGAAGGGTTGAGACCACAACTTACGACGTTAAATTTGCGCTTTTAGACGATCTTGCATATTTTGTAGATTCAAAAGAAAGCAAAGTGGGGCTTGCCCAGTCTAATTCCGATTA
>JAISRM010000175.1 GCA_031273645.1 Endomicrobium sp. | reverse complement strand
CCCTCTCTTTACTACTTTTAACATCTCTTTATACGTCCCTTTCTTCACTCCCACAAGCCTTCTAAAATCTTTTCCCTTTAATTTTAATACTTTTTCTGTGTTTTTCATTCTTTTATTTTCTCTTTTTTTATATTTTGGGTTTGAAAGAAATCTATTGTTGACCATATAAATTACTGAATTATAAAATAGTCGTTCAAGTTCTTTATTTATCACTTTTCTAACATCTTTTAATTTCGCTATTTGCTTTAAATAAGGTATTAATGCCCTTTCAAGCAGCAACGCCTGTAGTTTAATAAATAATTTTTATTTCTGCTTTTAAGCTCTGAAACACTCAAATCTTTTGCTTTTTCCCCTTTCATTTTGTCCGTCCTTAAGAGACTATTAAGAGAAATAAATTTTATTTTCCAAAATCTCCGACGGTGATATGAAACTGCTGGCGGAGAGAGAGGGATTCGAACCCCCGGCGCCGTTTCCGGCGCAATAGTTTTCAAGACTATCTCCTTAAACCACTCGGACATCTCTCCGTTGTGAAACAACAAATTTGTTTTGAGGGCAAACATTTTGCAGGCAAACGTTTTGCGGGCAAATAATTTCGTAATATTATATATTTTTCTTTACATAGTCTGCAAATATTGTTTTTCAAAAATACGCTATTTCAACAAATAAAAATGAACCTGCGCATAGTAAGCGGCGGAGCTGATTGTTTAAAATTGAATTGCTGCTTTACCGGAAGAAAGACGGCGCAGCTTGCTGCGGGGGCATATGCGAACATTACCGAACAGACTGCGTCTGTTTTTATGCGGGTTGATGGTTATGAAAAAGTTTGCAGATCGCTTATAATTTTTTCATTTGCAATGGATGACTGAAATTTCAGATATTGATATTATTTGGATAGAGGCGCGAACTTTAAAATATTGTAGTAATTTCCGTCAGTTTATTGCGTTTGAATAGAAGCCGTAAGATAAACCTAAAATTATATTGAAAAAAGACGATTTGGAAGACGCGTTAAAATCTGTTGCGGCAAAAAACTTGAAAGATTTTGAAAACGATACGCCTGCGCCGGCCGCTACTCCAAATGAAAAGTCCGGCTCGCCGCTTCCTCGACTTGCAAAACTGATTTCTCCGCCGTCAAATGACGACTCTATTTCCGGATATTTGCCGCTTAAAAGCGCCGCCGCCTGCCCTTTTAAATACCATTCAAAAAAGGACGATTCCTGCGCGATTTCTGCCCCTAAACGCAAATCGGATCTAAAATAAGAGCCGCGCATTACGCTTAAATCAAGGCTTTGCGCGCCGCTTTCCGTAAAGCTTCTGTAAGACGTATTTTTTAACGTTAAGCCTATAAACGGTTTTGCAAGAGTTTCCCTGCCGATATTTATTTTATAAGAACCCTCGACGTCTGCGCCTAAAGAACTTCCTCCAAAATCTGCCTTAGCCGTTCTGTCTGCAAATTCTATGCGTCTTTGAGTTTCATAATTGTCAAATGAACCCGATAAAGCCGCTTTTATCTGCCAATCGCTTTTGACGTATCCTCCGTAAAATCCTATTGCGGCATTTGAAATATCTGCGCAATTGCCGCCTTGCTGAATGAAATGCGAAGAGTGTTTTGCGTATATGCCGCCTATTATGTCGTTTTCAAGCCAGACGTCGTAGCCTGCGTTTAGGGCGTTTGAAGAGTCGTTGTAATTTCGCGGAGATTCTTCGTCGGAATAAAATTCCGCGCTTCCGTTTTGATATTCTATCCACAATTTATTATTTTCTTTTACCGCCGCCGTATTTGAATTGATTCTTGAAAACAGAACTGTTCTGCTTGTTTCAACGGCCGCGCTTCTTAGTGCGTTTGCAAGGAAATATCCGGAGGACTCTAAAAGAGCTTTTCTTATGCCGTTGTCGTCGAAGCCTTCGATAAGAGATATTACGGCGTCCATATCGCCTTTAGCGTTTTGCGAAACGGCGTCAAACGTTTTTGCCGTTTCGTAACGGTTAAATCCGAGATTTTGCATTCCGGAAAAAGAGGTTTGGTCTTTATCTCCGTAAATGGAAATTGTTATCCAATTTTCAAAAACATCTCCGTAATTTACGACTGGAGAACTTGAAAAAGACACTGCGCTTATTACGTCTATGCCTGCAAAACTTCCGTTTACCTCTGCGCCGTAATTGATAAGTTTATAGGTTATTTTTCTAAAATTTGCGTCGGAAAGATCTGTTGAGGCTTCAAGACGGCTTGTTGCAGAATTAAGATTTACGCCGCCTTCTGCGCGTATTGCGTCAAGCGCGCCGGAGGATGCGTCTAATGCTATTGTTCCGTAATTGTTAAGTTCTTTTATCAAAACAGCGTCGGATTTTGAGTTTGTCAGATTTATTTTTGAGCCTGCGCCGTTGGTAAGAATTTGCGCGCGAAAACCCCCGCCGTCTTTAACGTTGAAAGCTCCGCCGTCAGAAAAAGATATCGTTAAAGAAGCTTCGTTTTCAGGCAAGGCGGCGTAGAGATTAAAATTTCCTTCTCCGCCGAAATTTATAATTGAATCTTTAGAAGAGTTTATCCCGTCGCGCATTTCAATTGAAGATCCGGCGTCGGCGTAAAAAAACGCCGTTGCTCCGTCTTTGAGGGTTATTGCGTTTGATACGCCTGCGGCTTTATTATTTTGAAATACGCTTTTTCCTCCGCTAAGAGCGTAAACCGATACATATCCGCCTTCGGCATATATTGCGCCGCCTTCAATCTCTGCAGAATTAGAGTAAAAATTTGTATTTGTAAAAAATACGTTTGAGTCGTTTATATAGACGGCTCCGCCAAGAGAAGCTTCGTTGCCGGAAAAAAGAGCGTTAGTTGAAAAGACTATAGAGGATTTTTCGGTTGCGCAAAAAGCTCCGCCGTTTTCAAAAGCCGAGTTGTTTAAAAATTCTGAAACTCCGTCGAAATAAACGCGCGAATTGCGCAAATCAACGGCTCCGCCCGACTGCGCCGCTTTGTTATTTGATAAAACTGCCGAAGAGTTGGCGGTAAAATGCGCCGTCGAGCCGTCAATCATAAATCCGCCGCCGTTTAGCGACGAATTTGCGGATATGTTTACTGCGGAATCAAAAACTATCGCCGCATTGTTGAAAGCTATAAATCCGCCGCCGGAATATAAAGCCGAGTTTGACGTTATATTAACATTTGATGAAAAAGAAACGAGAGAGGAATTTATTTCTAAAGCTCCTCCCATATTTGCGGCGTAGTTTGACGAAAAATTGACTTCCGCCTCAAAAAGCAGAGTAGAGTTCAGCGCCGATAAAGCTCCTCCGGAATATGCGAAATTGTTTTCAAAAGAAGAAATTCCCGAAAACGCGCCCGAAGAATTTTCCACATATAATGCTCCTCCGTTTTGGGAACTCATAGAGCGCAAAATTATGTTTTCAAAAGAAATACGGGAATGGTTTTTTACGGCAATGCCTGCATAAACAGAGCCGCCGTCAAAAACCGACGTTCCCGAAGGAGATATGCTTTTAAAAGTGAAATCGACGGCTTTTGGCGGCTGCTCGAAAATATTGTTTTCAAATAATATATAATCGGCGTTTATTTCAAGGTTTGCAGGAGAGTTTTGCAGAGCGTTTTCTAAATCCTGAAAGTTATTTATAATATCGGCTTTAGCTGCTGCGGCAAATAGAGGAAATATTAGATTTGCAATAACGATAAATAATATTTTTTTTAACATAGCTATAATAGTTTAACGAATAGTTATTAAAAAATCAATTGTAAAGTGTTCGCGTATCATACTCTTCTAACTTGCCGGCGGCGTTTTTTTGTTTTGCAAAATACCGCTGCGGCGATATTTTTATTATAATATGAAAAAAAGGATTGCGGGTCATGGGCATAATTTCGAATGAGCGTATTAAAGATTTAACGCATGAAGAGGCGGCGCGTTATGAGCGCCATATCGTTTTGCCGGAAATAGGGATTGAAGGTCAGAAAAAACTGAAAGCTTCGCGGGTTTTGATCGTCGGCGCAGGAGGGCTTGGAGCGCCTGTCGCGTTGTATCTTGCCGCCGCCGGAGCCGGAGTTATCGGAATTGCAGATTTTGATCGGGTTGAGACGTCAAATTTGCAAAGGCAGGTAATATACGGTCTAAACGATGCCGGAAAACTTAAAACGCAAGCCGCGTCGCGCCGGATAAAAGAGCTTAATCCTTTTGTCGAGGTAAAAACTTACGACGTAAAGCTTTCTGCAGATAATGCCGTTAAAATATTAAAAGATTATGATATTGTCGCCGATTGCAGCGATAATTTTGCATCGCGCTATCTTATAAACGACGTCTGCGCGCTGCTTGGTATCGCCGACGTTTACGGTTCCGTTTTAGGTTTTGAAGGGCAGGCGGGAGTTTTTTATGCTAAAAACCGGCCGTGTTACAGATGCATGCATCCTTTAGCGCCTCCTTCGGCTTCGGTTCCGTCGTGTTCTCAAGAAGGAGTTTTAGGCGCGCTTTGCGCCGTAACCGGAGGAATACAGGCATGCGAAATTATAAAATTTATTTGTCAGTCCGGAGAAAGCCTTGCCGGAAGACTTTTGTCTTATAATGTATTGACTATGAAATTTAAAGAATTTAAAATTGAAAAAGATCCAAAATGCGTTTTATGCGGATCAAATCCTTCGTTGAAGTCGCTTGAGGATATCGCAGATTATGACTATTTTTGCAATGAAAACGCTTCAGCAGACGCTGCAGAAGAAGAACAGGTTTTGACGCTTACTCCCAAAGAACTCAAATCTTTAATGGAAAAAGACGAATATTTGAATATAATAGACATACGCTATCCTTACGAAAGAGCCGTTTTTGAATTTCCCAATGCAAAAATTATTCCTTTTGAAAAACTTATATGCAGTATAAATGAGTTAAATCCTTCAAAGAAAACCGTTCTCATATGCAAAATCGGCAAACGCAGCATTGCGGCCATACAAGAGCTCAAAAAAGCCGGATACAAAGGGAAAGTTTATAACCTTAAAGGCGGCGCAGCCGCTTGGATAAACGAAGTTGAAATCTGCCGCTAAAATTGATTTTGCAACAGCTTGTCAGATAAAAAGAGGAAATTTATAATCTAAAAAGCGGCGCAGCCGCTAAACGAAGTTGAAGTCTGTTGCTGAAATCAGCCGGATACTCAAAGGGAATATGTAATTTTAAATGCGCCGCCCGATAAAAACACTCGAGCGCAGGCTGCTAAGGAAGAACAAATATTAAAAACACGGGAATGACAAACAGAAAGACAAAGAATGTTTCTATCAGAAACATAACCTTAAAAGCGGCGAAGCCGCAAAATTTGCCTATATAAATTTGCCTATATATGTTAGGACAAAAATAAAATGATACTGTTTTCAAAAATAAAATGATACTTTTAAAATGAAAGGATAGGCTTGCAAAAAGGCAGGCATTTTTGCAAGGGGTTTTCTTTTGGAAGTTAAA
>JAISRM010000172.1 GCA_031273645.1 Endomicrobium sp. | reverse complement strand
TTTAACTTCCAAAAGAAAACCCCTTGCAAAAATGCCTGCCTTTTTGCAAGCCTATCCTTTCATTTTAAAAGTATCATTTTATTTTTGAAAACAGTATCATTTTATTTTTGTCCTAACATTGTTTTTATTGCGCGTGTTTTTATTGCGCGGCGCTGTTTTGCGTCGAAGGGTAAGCGATTATTATGTCGTCGGCAAGCCCTGATTGGAAAAGGGGAGACGAGAAATCTGCGCCGACGACGACGCCCATAATGTCAAAATATTTGCCTTTGTTTATTTTAACTGCATATTCTAAAGATACGGAACCGTCGTCAAGCAGCAATATTTTCCCGTCGCCGTAAGCGCCGTAATCTGCGCAGACTAAATTATTTATTTTTATTACCGAGTTTTCTTTATCGTAAGTAAAATCAAAAGAAACGTCCGTCAAGATTTTTTTAAAAGAAATTTTAAAAGAAATGTTTCCGGAAAATTCGCCAAAGACGTCAAAACGACTGGAACGCAAAACAATGTCTGAGAAAACAAATTCTCCGCCGTCAAGCTTTAATTTTAGAGTTCCGCTTGAAAAAATTATATTTGTTATTTCAATATTTTTTATCAGACCCTGTTTTGCCGATTTATTTATAAAAAGATATTTAACGTTGCTAAAAAAAGACAGGTGATCAAATTTCTTTTTTGACGAATAATCTAAATTTAACTCAATGCCGTCGATATTTAAAAAATCCGCCCGCAATTCTCTTTTCAAAAGTTTTGCAAGGGCAATTTTTGAGTTTACTGATTTAACTGAAATCTGCAGGCCGTTTTTAAAGCCGCCTCTTTTAGCCATTTCAAAAGAATCAAGATTGAATTTTCCAAACGGCGAAAAATTTATTTTTCCAATCCGCGACTCTCTCTGGAAAGTCATTCTTACAATGCGCTCTGTTTTACTTACAAGTTTTGAAGAAGCAAAATATATTTTGAAAACGGCAAAATACGCGCAAAAAACAAATAAAAAAAATGCAATTATCAAAAGAAATATTACGAATATATTTTTCATTCTATGCTCCCGTCGGAAAAAAGCTCGGCCTCTTCTTTTTTTACATCGGCTTCTTCGCCGGCGCTTTGCGGAGCTTGGGGAGATTCTTCAGTTTTAAGTATTACGATTTCAACGCGTCTGTTTTGCTGCCGGCCGGATTCGGAGTCGTTTGAAGCGACGGGTTTTGACGAACCAAGCCCATATACGCTCATTCTTTCATTGTCAATGCCTTTTGAAATAAAAAAATCACGCACGGCTTGCGCTCTTTCAAGCGAAAGAGTTTCGTTTTTGGATTCTTTGCCGCTTGAATCGGTATGACCTTCAATAAGAACTTTGTTTCTCGGATAGACAAGAAGAATAGCGGCGACTTCAGACAAAGATTTTTCAGCTTCCGGTTTTAAGTCGCTTTTAGAAGCGTCAAAAAGAACTTTACTTGAAAGATTTATAACAAGACCGCGTTCTTCCTGCTTTACTTCCAGTTCTTCTTTAGGCTCTGCCGGCGTTTTAGGCATATCCACGACTGATATTTCCGTGCCTATCTGCGATGAATTTCCGGCTTTATCGGAAACCGAAAAAACTATTTTGTAATTTCCCTGCGGCAAACGTATATTGTAAATGTCGTCCTTGCCGTCCCAGACTATAAACTCCGGAATTTTTGAATTAAAGCCGAAAGTTTTTACTTCTCTGTCGTTATAATTTATAACTCTGACGAAGCTTTTTGAAAAATCTATCGCATTTTCGTCTCCGGCGCTTAGATAGAGATTGATGTTTTTTGACAAAAGTCCGTCGTTTTCGTTTATAAAATATATGTCGTCGGAAGATTTTATGGATACAAAAGGAAGAATGGAATCTATTACAAGCCCTGACTTTTCAATTATCAAAGCCCGCTTATTTTTCTTTAACTGCGCAAAAAATTTATAAGAATACGCGCCGTCGTTTACCGGTTCGCCTTTTTCATTGCGGCCGTCCCATACGACTGTGTCAGGAAGAGAATTTTTACCTATAAATTCTCTTACTTTTGCGCCGTTTTCATTAAAAATTGACAAAAACCAGATTTTGATTTTTCCCGCATTTTCAACTTTAGGCGTAAAAACTATTCCGCCGTCCTGCTTGGCATAAGGAGAAAAAATCGGGTTTGACACGGCGACGGACAAAGACGCGGCGTCTAAACCGTCGGCTGCGGCAAATAAAACCGAACCGGCGCCAGCCAATATAAATATCAATGCGGATATAATGAACTTTCGCGCGGCAAGCTGCGCGGCATCAGCGGTTGACTGATTTTTTTCACGGGAACGACTGCTAAGTTGTTGCCCGCCGCAAGCTGCGGGGCGCATGTTAACAATAATCTTTTTTTTCATTTTTAAGCCGTAAAAAACAAATTCCTGCCGGGTTACCGCTCCGGCAGGAATTTTGTAATTTTTATTTTATTTCTTCTTCTTAGCTTTTGCTTTACCGGATTTTTTCTTTGAGACGTTTTCCGATTTCTTCTGCTTTACCGCAGCCTGCGCGGCGGCAAGCCTTGCAATTGGAACCCTAAACGGAGAGCATGATACATAACTAAGCCCCACGTTATGACAAAATTCCACTGATTTAGGATCTCCGCCGTGTTCTCCGCATATTCCTATTTTCATTGCGGGACGAACGTCTCTTCCAAGTTCTGTCGCATAAGATATAAGCTGACCGACTCCGTCTATATCTATCGTCTGAAACGGATCGTCGGCAAGCACTTTTTTATTGAGATAGTCGCCCATAAAAGCGCCTATGTCGTCTCTTGAAAAGCCAAAGCTCATCTGCGTTAAATCGTTCGTGCCGAAAGAGAAAAATTCGGCGGCTTCTGCCATTTGGTCGGCAAGAAGCGCAGCCCTTGGTATTTCTATCATCGTGCCTACGCTGTACTGTATTTTTTTAACGCCGGTCTTTGCCAAAACTTCTTTATAAACTCTTTCTATTATTACTTTCTGGTCTTTAAGTTCGTTTACCGAACACGTTACCGGTATCATAATTTCAGGCTGAACTTTTTTACCGCTTTTTATAAGTTCTGCGCTCACTTCAAAAATAGCGCGGACCTGCATTTGCGTTATTTCAGGATAAGTAACTCCAAGCCTTACTCCTCTGTGTCCCATCATGGGATTTGTTTCGTGAAGTTTGTCGGCTCTTCTTCTGAATTCGCCAAGATCAATGCCTATGCTGTCGGCAATAATTTGCTGCTTGTCTTTTTCCTGAGGAATAAATTCGTGAAGAGGCGGATCAAGAAGCCTTACCGTTACCGGATATCCGTCCATCTCTTCAAGGGTGGCTTTAATTGATTCTTTAAAGAAAGGAAAAATCTCGTCTAAAGCTTTTACTCTTTCCTGCGTAGTCGAAGAAACTATCATTTTTCTTAACGCAAAAAGCGGCTTTTCGGAATTTTCTCCATAGAACATATGTTCCGTTCTAAACAACCCTATGCCTTCGGCGCCGAAAGATTTTGCTTTCTTGGCATCCGCCGGGGTTTCTGCATTTGTGCGGACTTTCAGCACTTTTACGGAATCACAGACTTTTAAAAATTCAAAAAGAAGCTCGTTTTCCGTCGCGTCAACCATATCGAGCTTTCCTTCATATACTATTCCTTTTGTGCCGTTTAAAGTAACCCAGTCGCCTTCTTTAAACGTTTTATCGCCTATCGTCATGCTCTTTGAACTCAAATTAACCGATATTGCCGCGCATCCTACTATGCAGCATTTTCCCCAGCCGCGCGCTACAAGAGCCGCATGCGAAGTCATACCGCCGCGGGCAGTAAGAATAGCCTGCGCCGCTCTCATGCCTTCGACGTCTTCAGGATTGGTTTCCTCTCTGACAAGAATAACTTTTTTGCCGCTTTCTGCAGCCGCTATCGCTTCTTCAGACGAGAAAACTATAGTGCCGGCCGCTCCGCCGGGACCTGCGG
>JAISRM010000162.1 GCA_031273645.1 Endomicrobium sp. | reverse complement strand
AAGATAAAAAGATTTCATATAATAAGCCATAGATATAGAAACAGAAGAAAACGTTTCGGATCAAGATTTAACTTAATAGCTGCTATCTACAATTTTGAACTCTGAGTTCGGAAAGAGGTCTAATATAGTTTCTGACATTATTTCTTTGAAAGACGCAATGTAAAAAGAATTTTTTAGTAAACTTGGATTCCCGCTTTCGCGGGAATGACAAAACAGGCACTCTGTTTGTGTTTCATAAAACAGCCGAAGGCTGTCTGACAGAATTTTTTAGTAAACTTGGATTCCCGCTTTCGCGGGAATGACAAAACAGGCACTCTGTTTGTGTTTCATAAAACAACCGAAGGCTGTCTGACAGAATTTTTTAGTAAACTTGGATTGGATATGTTAACAACAGAATGAAATTTAAAATCTTTGCAAAATGGTGTTTGTTTAGAAAATTATTGCGGCGGCGGCGGCGTATGTTTTTGTATGCGAAAGAGAAATTTTGACGTTTTTTTGTTTTTTGTTTTTTATATAAACTTCCGGAACGCCTGAGAGATTATTTTTAACGGAAATATCGGTTATGAGAAGTTTTTTATTTGACCGGTTTAACGCTTTCCAGACGGCTTCTTTTGCGGCAAAGCGCGCCGCAAAATGCTGCTGCGGATATTTTTTTGACATGCAGTAAGAAATCTCGTCTTTAGAAAAAAGTTTTTTTAGATGATCTTCATCTTTTGCGTACTTATCAAATCTTTTTACTTCTTCAATATCAATGCCTATATTCATAATATTTTCAATTGCATTTTTTTATTCTACCGTTACGGATTTTGCCAAGTTTCTCGGCTGGTCAACGTCTTTGCCTAAAATTTCAGCCGTAAAATACGCCAAAAGCTGCAAAGGGATTATTGTAAAAAAAGGAGTGAAAAATTCGCAGACTTGCGGTATGTAAATTTGCGCGCTGCTTTCTTTTGCTATCTCTTTGTCGCCTTGGCTTGCAACGGCTATTATTATTCCGCCTCTGGCTTTGGCTTCCGAAATATTGGATATAATTTTTTCATACACTTCGCCTTTTGGAGCTATAGCTACTATCGGCATATCTTCGTCTATTAAAGCTATGGGGCCGTGCTTCATTTCGCCTGCGGCATAACCTTCAGCGTGTATATACGAAATCTCTTTCAGCTTTAAAGCTCCTTCAAGGGCTATCGGGTAATTGACGTGTCGCCCGAGATAGAGGAAATCTCTTTTAGAAGCGTAAGTTTTTGCAATTTCTCTTATGCTTTCGGCGTTCTTTAACAAATCTCCGACTTTAACCGGAACGCTCCAAAGCTCTTTGATATATTCTTTTAAAACTTTTTCAGACAGCGTTTCTTTTTTTGCCGCCCAGTCTAAAGCAAGCAGATAAAGCGCGGCAAGCTGTCCGGTAAAAGCTTTTGTCGAGGCTACGCCTATTTCCGGTCCGCAGCGCGTATATACTACGGCGTCTGCTTCGCGGCTTATGCTTGAACCTAATACATTGCACACGGCAAGCGTTTTAGAACCGCTTTTTGCGGCAAGCCTTAAAGCCGCAAGCGTGTCGGCCGTTTCTCCGGACTGCGATATTACGACGGTTAAAGTTTTATTGTCAATAACCGGCTGCCTGTATCTGAATTCCGAAGCTATATCTACTTCGACGGGAATACGCGCTAAATTTTCAAAAAGAAATTTTGCTATAAGCGCGGCGTGATATGAAGTTCCGCAAGCCACTATAAAAACTTTTGAAAGGCTTTTTATAAAATCGTCTTCTAATTTGGTTTCTTCTATGTAAACCCTTCCTTCGTCGGGATAAATTCTTCCTTTAAAGGTGTCTTCTATGGTTCTGGGCTGTTCAAAAATCTCTTTTAACATAAAATGCTTGTATCCGTCTTTCTCGGACATAACGGCATCCCATGCGATATTTTTTATTTCTCTGACGCAAGAGTCGCCGTCAATATTTTCTATCTTTATTTTGCTTTTTGTAATTTTAGCCGTATCTCCGTTTTCAAGAAAAATCATATTGCGCGTATAGGAAAGCAGCGCCGGAATATCTGAGGCGATAAAATTTTCTTCCTCGCCTGCGCCTATTATCAAAGGAGCGTCGTATCTTGCGCAAACCATAACGTCGGGCTCATCTTTGCAGATAACGCCCAAAGCATAAGAGCCGCGCGCATCTTTTAAAGCTCTTTTAACGGCCTTAAACAAATCGCCTTTATAATATTTTTTTACAAGGTGGGCTATAACTTCGGTGTCGGTTTCCGACTTAAAAATCTGCCCTTCTTTTTGAAGTTTGTTCCTAAGTTCTATATAATTTTCAATTATCCCGTTATGCACTACGACTATGGAAGAATCCGTATCGGTATGAGGGTGCGCGTTTTCTTCGCAGGGCTTGCCGTGCGTAGCCCAGCGGGTATGTCCTATGCCTAAGACTCCGCTTAAATGTTTTTTATCCAATACGGCTTTTAAATTTACAAGTTTTCCGACGCTTCTTCTTATCTCAAGTTTTTTATTTTTCACGACGGCAATACCCGAAGAATCGTAGCCTCTGTATTCAAGCTTTTGAAGACCGTCAAAAATAATATCTACGGCATTTTTGCTTCCGACATATCCTACTATTCCGCACATATATAAAACCCCTCGCGCGCAAGTATTATTATCGTATAATTATACAACAAAAAAAGCGGCCTCGCGAACATAAACTTATTCCGCCGCCTTTATCTGCCGTAGCAAAAAGCGTTTACTTTTGCGCAAGAGCGGACGTTTTAAATTTCATCGATAAATTAATTTCGTAGGCCAGCTGATTGGCGGGTTTGTCGTATGCAAACTCAAAAGGGGAAGGCTGTTTTTGAAAGTCATAAGAATAATTTTCAAAATGACCTTTATCTATCATTCTATATGAAGTCAGTTTCCCGTCAAGAAAATAAAATAAAAATCCTATAAAACATAATAATACCGTTAAAATAATTCTTTTTAGAAGTTTGCCGCCTATTAGATTTCCTTAAAAATTAACGCTCTCTCTGACTATATATTCCGGTCGGCGTCTTGTTTCTTCCAATATTCTTCCGATGTATTCGCCTATCACTCCCAAACAAATCAGCTGAACTCCGCCAAAAAACAATACAACCGTAAACGTAGAAGCATAACCCGGCATATCAATTCCCTGAATTACTGTCTTTGCAACTATATATCCGCCGTACAAAAAAGAACAAAACGCTATGCAAAAACCAAAATATGTCCAGATCCTCAACGGCAATGTGCTTGACGCCGTTATTCCGTCTAATGCAAAGTTCCATAATTTCCAATAATTAAATTTAGTTTTTCCGGCGGCGCGTTTTTGTCTTGCATAATTTACTCCAACCGACTTATAACCAGACCAGTTATAAATATATTTCATAAAAGGTCTCCTGTCTTTTATCTCTTTTATTGCGTCTATTACTTTTCTGTCTATCAGCCTGAAATCCCCCGTATTTTGATATATAGGGCTGTCGGATATTTTATTAACGGATTTATAAAAACAATTTGCGCTAAATCTCTTAAACCATGCGTCAGATTGCCTGTCAGAACGCACCCCATACACATTTTCATATCCTTCTTCCCACTTTTTTACAAACTCTAAAATTATTTCTAAAGGATCCTGCAAATCAACATCGGCAATAATTGCGGCGTCCCCGACGCACGCCTCAAGGCCTGCGCGCATAGCTTTTTCTTTGCCGAAATTTCTTGAAAAACTTATTATTTTTATATCCTTGTTTTCTGCAGCATAGTTTTTAAGCAGAGAAAAAGTCAAATCTTTGCTGCCGTCGTCAACGCAAATAATTTCATATGAATATTTATCCAATTGATTTAAAACCCGATAAATTTCATTAAAAAACAAATCCAGCGATTCCTGCTCGTCATACATGGGAACTATTATTGATAATTTCATTTGTTTCCTTTCAGTACTTTATATAGTAATTGACAGAATAATTTGCCTGACGGGTTTCTTATGACAGTTATATCTATAAGCTTAATTTTTCATCTTTTGCAAAATCAATTATATACAGATTTTTATACTGCCATAAATTGTAATAATAATGCCGCGAAATTAATTGTATTTTATCATAATTATTTTTAGCATCGTTTAATAAGCTGATGTGATCTTGTTTAGAACTATCATACGCTGCGCAGTTTAACCCGAAAAAATTCAATTTTACTTCCAAATGAAAAGGATTTTGAGTTTGTTCTAGATTCAGAAGACCTTTTAGCCTATTTATTATAGGAAAAGCTTTTAATATTTGTCTTGTCCTTTGTGTGTCCTTGTTTGTTGTTTTAGACAAAATTACTATTTGTTTATCTGTTTGTATATTTGACAATAAAGAAGAAACTATAATTTGATTTGTTTCATACGAATAGGTTAAATACTTTGCATACGCATAGCTTAAACTAAAGCTGTACAATAAAGGCGCAATTGATAAAAGTACAATAATTTTCTTCATATATCCGCGATAATAATCAATCGTTATAAAAGCCATGCAGGCAATAAAAGGCGAAAATGATAAAAACATAGTGTTTCCAATATACAATTTGAAATTAGTAGTTATATTTGCCCCTATAATTCCTAAAAACAATAATGCAAAAGGAATAAAAGCGACAAGAATTGCCGATATTTTGTTTAATATCAATTTTTCCCTCAATAGTTTTAGTACAATTTTAAAACATATGAAAACAAAACATGCAAATAAAATACAGAATATGAATAGAACTGTCCTGCCGTAAAAATATGACAATACAAAATGCTGCGCAAACGTTTTTGTTCTTTCAATAATTGCAAATATAAAAGCGCTTTCATTTAAAATCGTATCATAGCGGGAAAAACGCCCTACCGTTATATACCATACAAACAGCGAAGAAACCGAGCTTGCGGCGCGTATAAGAAACAAATTTAATGCCTTTTTATAATCATCATTTTGCTTGTTAATAACAATTATAAACTCGGTAAACATAAGAATTGCAACAACGGCTATTGAAGACTGATGCGTAAGCATAACGCAAAACGTCAAAATAAAAGCAGAAAAAAACTTAAACTTTACATTTGACGAATCGGGAATTAAAAATATGCCTAAGGCAAAAACAAAAGAAAAAGCTATCCCCACCGCGTCAATCTGATAACTTATAAGGGTAAACAATATTATCGGAGATAAAATCAATGAAAGTGTTGACAATGACACGGCGGCAGAATGTTTACCGGCCCATTTCCAAAACAGCATATAAGAACTTATCAGAAGAAATGACATTCCGACTATCAAAGACAGCGGCGCGACATTTACCATATTCAAATTAAACGAAATGATTTTATAAATAATTTCCGTTAAAAATCTGCTGTCATGATTCCAAGCCCAGCCGCCTATAATCCTGCCATAATCATCGGAAAACGGCACATCTGCAAGTATTATTGGCAATGCGTATAAAAAAACAACGGCAGCGCATATATAAAACTGCCAAGAAGGCAATAATTTAATATTTTGAAATAAAATATTTAAAGCATATTTAGTTTGCAGATAAAAGTCTTTAAAAAAATATTTAAAAAATAATATTATTTTTTTCTTAAGAGCGAACAAAATAAACAACGCTATGATAGAAAGAGCTAAAACCGTTAAATTTTGTATGCCGTACGTTGTCTTATACGCTTTATGGTCAAAACTTAATATATCAATTTGTCCGTTAAAAAGTTTTTCATTATAATCTTTGCCTGCTTTTATTAATGAAAAATCAAATTTTCTTACTCTGTCTTTAAATACAAGTTCTTTGTCTATA
>JAISRM010000158.1 GCA_031273645.1 Endomicrobium sp. | reverse complement strand
AAGATAAAAAGATTTCATATAATAAGCCATAGATATAGAAACAGAAGAAAACGTTTCGGATCAAGATTTAACTTAATAGCTGCTATCTACAATTTTGAACTCTGAGTTCGGAAAGAGGTTTAATGTCAATATAATGCATTCTTTCTTCCTGCGTTAAAGCATCTGTTTTTAAAAGTTCCGCAAACCCGTTTATAGAAGTAAGCGGGGATTGAATTTCGCGGGACACATTTGATATGAAATCCTGACGGAGTTTTTCCATTGAGGAAAGCTCGCAAGCCATCTTATTGACTTTTTCTACTACATCGTTAAACGGATTGTTTCTTTCAGTATTAACAAACACATTAAAATCCCCGAGAGAAATTTTGTCTATAGCGTCCATAGTGTTTTTGAGAATACCGTGTTCAAATATATACTTATGAAAAAATTTCCCAAAGCACTGCTGCATTAAGTGCGCCAGTATCATAAAAATGCAAAATCCGATAAGGCAGGAAATTATATAGCTCCATATTTCTGCCGGTTTTCCGGTAAAATTAAAAAGAAACTCAGACAGTTTATATCCGACAATGCAGGAACCGACTAATACTGAAAAAGATATTATCATCAAATGCAGCGGCGGATGGTATTTTTGTTTGTCGTTTTTCATTTGCTTGTTCCTTTTAATTTATTTAAAACTTGTCATTCCCCGATTTTTTTTTAATATTAGTCTTTAATGTTAATGCGGGTTCTAACATTATTTCTTTAAAGACGAAATGTAAAAAGAATTTTTTAGTAAACGTGGATTCCCGCTTTCGCGGGAATGACAACACAGACGAAGTCTGTCCCACCCGATAGAAACACTCGGGCGCAGGCTGCTGAGGAAGAACAAATATTAAAAACGCGGGAATGACAAACTTAAAGACGACAGACTTCGTCTGCAGGCTTCGCCTGTTTTATGAAACACAGACAGTGTCTGTTTTGTTTGTGCCTGTCATTCCCATGAAAATGGGAATCCATGTTTAATATTAATATAGCCTCTGACATTATTTCTTTTAAAGACGAAATGTAAAAAGAATTTTTTAGTAAACATGGATTCCCGCTTTCGCGGGAATGACAAGCTGAAAGACAACAGACTGCGTCTTTTTTATAAAACAGCCGAAGGCTGTAAAAAGAATTGTTTAGCAAACTTGGATTCCCACCCGATAAAGACACTCGGGTGCAGGCTACTTAGGAAGAAAGAATATTAAAAACGCGGGAATGACAAACTTAAAGATGACAGACTGCGTCTGCAGGCTTCGTCTGTTTTATGAGATACAGGCTGTGTCTGTTTTGTCAATTGTGGTTTTGAGTTTTTGCTCCGGTTTTTATGTTATAGCGTCAAGCCTATATCCGAGTCCTCGTATAGTTGTGATTTTGAAATGATAACGTTTCTGGGAAAAACGTTCGCGCAGTCTGTTTATGTGAACGTCCAGAGTGCGCTCATTGCCGTCAAAATCAATGCCCCAAATATCTTCTATAAGAACGTCGCGCGCAAATGTCCTTCCGGGAGGAAAACTCGCCAGCTTAAAAAGCAATTCAAATTCTTTCATAGGAATATCTTCTTTTACGCCGTTTACGATTATAGTATATCCGTTTCTATCAATAACGACATTGCCTATCTGCGCCATGTTAGACGCTTCAATTTTATATCTTCGCAAAAGCGCTTTGACTCTGGCTATAAGCTCGTCGCTTGCAAAAGGTTTTGTAAGATAATCGTCGGCGCCGATTTCAAAGCCCTCTACTTTATCTTGAAGTCCGTCTTTTGCAGTCAGCATCAAAATAGGCAGATTTTCATAATCTTCTCTCAGCCTGCGGCACAATTCAAATCCGTCCATCTTCGGCATCATCACATCAACGATAACAAGATCCGGATTTTCAATCATCTTCTTAAGCGCATCAGAACCGTCAATCGCTTCGCAAATTTCAAATCCGCGCCTTTTAAGCAAAGCATGCGCAAGTTCGCGGATATGCCCGTCGTCATCAACTATCATTATTTTACTCATATTATGTTTTCTCTCTCAGAATTTTTAACAAAATTTATGCCTAAATATTATACAAACAATGTAAACGGAGTTTAAACTCTCCAAAAAAAAGGCGAACCCTTCGCTCTTCTTGACAAGAATAAAACATCATGCTACCATTTGCGCAAGCTGACAGAGAGTCGGCTTAAATTAAATTTTCCGGAGAGGAAATCATGAAAAAAGCATTGATTATTGTCGATGCGCAAAACGACTTTGCATCGCCCAAAGGAACTCTTTACGTCAAAGACGGCGAAAAAACAATCCCCTTTATCAATTCTCTAATTCAATCTGAAGGTTATAATTTGATTATAGCTACTCAGGATTGGCATCCCAAAAACCATGTTTCATTTGCGCTAAATCACAAAGACGCAAAAATTTTTGACGTTATCGACGCTAAATACGGCAAGCAGGTTTTATGGCCTGTTCACTGCGTTCAAGATTGCGAAGGCGCGCAGCTTCATCCGCTGCTTTTGCAGTCTAAAATAAATTACATAATCAGAAAAGGAATAAACGCAGAAGTTGACAGCTATTCGGTCGTCTATGATAACGGACATCAAAATTATACTTTTCTTCCCGAGCTTCTAAACCTTATGGACATAGTTGACGTAGTGGGATTGGCTACAGACTACTGCGTTAAATTCAGCGTTCTGGATTTGAAGAAAAGTTTGGCGGCCGCAAAAGTAAGAGTTCTGTTAAAAGGCTGCGCCGGCGTTGCCGCAGACACATCGGAAGCCGCCGTCAAAGAAATGAGAGATTGCGGCGCAGAGGTGATAATATGAAAATAGCTTTAGTTCAAATGAAAGTTCGGCTCGGACAAATGCGGGAAAATTTTGAAAATATCAGAAGGCTTTCACAAGAAGCCAAAAACGGCGGAGCGCATTTGGCGGCTTTTCCGGAGCTGTGTTTATCGGGATATTTAATGGCAGACAGATGGACTGATGAAGATTTTTGCGCCGGCTTAATGGAATATAACAATAAAATGTCAGAGCTGTCGCAATTATTAAATATTATTATTGTATATGGAAACGTCTATGCGTTTTCTTCGGACGAAAAAAATAATGACGGCAGAAAGAAAAAACTTAATGCGGCCTATCTTGCAAGCCCTGACGGCAAAATGCATGTAAGAGGAAAAACTCTTTTGCCTAATTACAGAATTTTTGACGACAAAAGATACTTTTCAAGTCCGGATATAAGCGAAATTTCGCCGGTTGAACTCAACGATGGCGTTAAAATAGGGTTAGAAGTGTGCGAAGATTTATGGTGCAAAGATTACGGCGTCAATCCCACTCAAATATTGACGGAACGCGGAGCAGATTTTATAATAAATGTGTCGGCATCCCCTTTTTCCGTCAATAAAAGCATTGCAAGAGACAACAGAATAAAAGAACTAAAAGAAACTTTAGGCGATAAGTTTGTTCCGTTTTATTATGTCAATTGCGTCGGAACGCAAAACAACGGCAAATCTATAGTAACATTTGACGGAGACAGCCGCGTTTACGGACAAAACGGCATTTCTGTTGACGCCGGATTAAAGCCTTACCAAGAAAATATTATTTACAGCTGCGCTGAAAAACTTGCGCAAAATGCAGCTGAAGAAAAAAACGCTTCTTATTGCGCCAGAACGCCCGTCGAACAAAAATACGACGCCATTATTGAAGCATACCGCGACATTGACGACATGCTTGGAAAGCCCAACTATGTATTTGGAATATCAGGCGGGGTTGATTCGGCGTTAAATACGGCTTTATGCGCGTTTGCCGTCGGACATAACAGAGTTTGCGGATATAATTTGTCCACCAAAAATAATAAAAAAATAACTATAGACGCGGCGGATAACTTGGCTGAAAACTTAAAAATCAAATATTCAAAAATAGATATTTCGCCTTTAATTGAGCCGTATTTAACGGCGTCAAAAGAAATGACGCTTGAGAACGTACAGTCAAGAGTCAGAACGACTTTCTTGATGTCGGCGGCAAGCGAAATTGACGGCGTTCTTATGAACAACGGCAACAAACTTGAGATGGCGCTTGGATACTGCACGATTTACGGAGATTTAGCGGGCGCATGGTGCCCTCTTGCAGATTTGACAAAAATTGAAATTTGGGAAATGTGCAAATTGGTAAATAAAAAATACGGCGAAATTATTCCGCTGCAATTAATACCATCCGACCCGCTAAATTTTAGAACTGATGAAATAATTCCGTCTGCAGAACTTGCTTTAGGGCAGACAGATCCGTATAAGTGGGGCTGGCATGACATTTTAATAGAAAAACTCATGGACTATAAAAAAGAGACGCCGGAAAGCATTTTGCTCAAATACAAAAAAGGAACGCTTTTTGAAGAATGGGGCGCAAGCAATAACATGATAAAAAAGTACGATCTCGATAATGCCGATATTTTTATAAAAGATTTGGAATGGTTTGTAAAAAAAATGCAGCTAAACGTCTTTAAAAGAATACAGGCTCCGCCCGTCTTAGTTTTAAGCAAATCCGCCTTTGGAGCAGATTACAGAGAAAGCCAGTATAGGTATGAATTTAGCCAAAAATATGAAGAGTTAAAAAAAGAAATATTAAATAATAAAGGAGATGCCCGATATGATAATTAAATCTTTGCTTGACACCGACTTGTACAAAATAAATATGCTGCGCGTGTATTTCCACAGATTTCCAAACATAAGCGGGCGTTACGAGTTTAAATGCAGAAACAAAGGCGTAAAGCTGTCTTTAGCGATGGTAAATGAAATTAATTGCGAGATAGAAGCTTTAAGTTCATTGCAGTTTAGCGAAGACGAAATTCAATGGGCGGCAAATCTTTCGTGGATGAAAGAAGCCAAAGGGTTTCATGAATTTTTGAGATTGTTTAAGTTCAATAAAGATTACATTAAAGTGAAATTTGACGGCAGCGATTTAAAAATTACCGCAGAGGGACCTATTTTTATCGTCTCTTATTTTGAAACTTTTATATTAAGCATTGTGTCTGAAGTTTATTTTAAATACGCATACCCCGAGCTGACTCTTGACCTTGCCGTAAGCAAGCTCAAAGAAAAAATAGAGTTTCACAAACAGCATCCGTTTATTTTCTCCGAGTTTGGAGCAAGAAGAAGATTCAGCTTTTTGTGGCATGAGAGAGTGATAGAATATTTAAAAGAAAATATCCCCGGAAAATATTTTACCGGAACATCCAACATGTATTTTGCAAAGAAATACGGACTTAAACCGCAAGGGACCCAAGCCCATGAATTTTTATGTCTCGGGCAGGCTTTGGAAAACGTAACTCTTGCAAGTTCGCAAAAATATATGTTTGAGCAGTGGGCTGACGAGTATAGAGGAAACCTCGGCATAGCTTTAAGCGACAATTTAGGAATAGATAAATTTCTTAAAGATTTTGACCTCTACCTTGCCAAACTTTTTAACGGAATAAGGCAGGATTCCGGCGACCCTGCGGCAACAGCCGAAAAAATTATAGAACATTATAAAAAACTCGGCATAGATCCTAAAACAAAACTGATAGTTTTCAGCGACTGCCTTGATTTTAAAAAAGCAAGCGAGCTTGATTTAATGTTTAAAGAAAGAATCAACGTCGTGTTTGGAATAGGCACAAACCTTGTCTGCGACGTCGGCGTCAACCCTTTGCAATGCGTTATGAAACTTGTTGAAGCAAACGGAAGGCCTGTTGCAAAATTAAGCGACAGCGACGGAAAACTCATGTGCGAAGATGAAAATTTTGTAGAGTATTTAAGGAGCGTCTTATGATTGAAAACAAGCTTGACGCAATAATATATATCGGCAGGTTTCAGCCTCCCACTAAAGCGCATTTTCAGACGATAAAAAACGCTTTGGATACGGCTTTAAAACTTATAGTGATTGTCGGCTCTGCTAAAAGAGCAAGGAGCGTGCGCGATCCGTTTACTTGCGAAGAAAGAATATCCATGCTTAGCAAAATGGAAGGAATAGACCAAAAAAGGATAACTTATATTCCGGTCGTCAACAGCGATTATAATTTCCCTATATGGATTAAAGACATTCAGGAAAAAGCCGCCCGGCGCACTTTAAGCAAAGACGTTATAGGGATAATCGGACATGAAAAAGATCAGTCAAGCTACTATTTAAATTATTTTCCCCAGTGGAAATTTATAAAACAGGATAATCTCTGCGGCGGGTTATCTGCCACAAATGTAAGAGACTCTTATTTTTCCGGCAAAGATTATAAAAACAATGACGGTCTGTTAAAATCTACGGCTTCTTTTCTTGCTAAGTTTGCAAAAACCCAAGATTATAAAAAACTAAAAGCGGAATATGATTTCATTAAGCAGTATAAAGAGTTGTGGAGTAAAGCGCCGTATCCCGTTACATTTTCTACGGCAGATTCTTTGGTGTTGTGCAAAGGGCATGTGCTTCTTATAAAAAGAGGTTTTAATCCCGGCAAAGGATTATTGGCGCTGCCGGGCGGGTTTATCAGTCAAAATGAAACTTTTACCGAAAGCGCGTTAAGAGAACTCAAAGAGGAAACTAAAATAGATATTGATAAAAATATTTTAAGAAACAGTATAAAATTACAGCAGATATTTGACGACCCTTACCGCGATTTACGCGGAAGGTTTATTACGCAGGTGTCTTTGATTGATTTAAAAGTCAAAGATTTGCCCAAAGTAAAAGCCGCAGACGACGCAAATCAAGCCAGATGGACGCCTTTAGGCGAACTTGAAGAAATACGCGATAAATTTTTTGCAGATCATTACCAGATCATAAAACATTTGCTCAATAAAATTTAGAAATTTGACGAATCTGCTTGCAGCAAGCTGCTGGGGCAGCGCAAACGCGTCAGCGGCAGACTGCGTCTGTTTTTATGTGGGAGCGCAGCTTGTCATTCCCGCGTTTTTAATATTCTTTCTTCCTCAGCAGCCTGCGCCCAAGTGTTTTTATCGGGTGGGAATCCACGTTTACTAAAAAATTCTTCTTACACTGCGTTTTTAAAAAGAAATAATGTTAGAAACAATATTAATATTAAAAATGTATCCCCGCTTTCGCGGGGATGACAGCGGCGGCTATTCCCATTTTCATGGGAATGACAAGACACAAACAAAACAGGCACAGTCCATGTCCCATAAAACAGGCGAAGCCTGTCCCATTTTCATGGGAATGACATACACAAACAAAATAGGCACAGTCCGTGTTCCATAAAGCAGGCGAAGCCTGTCCCATTTTCATGGGAATGACATACACAAACAAAACAGGCACAGTCCGTGTTCCATAAAGCAGGCGAAGCCTGTCCTGCGAAAGCGGGGATCGTTATGTGGAATAGGTTCTTGATAGGGAGTTGTTGAAGCTTTAATAAATAAAAAAGCCCCGCTTTTTTAACGGGGGGTTCGGCGGTTGCAATTATTTAAGTTTTCGCTTTTTATTTTAGATTTATTATTGCGTCTCTATGACTTAGACAAAATTTTTTCAGTCAGCGCAAGACGATAGGGGTGTTTATCGTCTTGCGCCTTTTGCCTTTTATGTTAA
>JAISRM010000096.1 GCA_031273645.1 Endomicrobium sp. | reverse complement strand
TCCAGATATTCAAGAGGCTGGGCTTCTTTTGGCAAACTTACCGTAAGAGCCGGCTCGGTTTCTCCAAACAAAAAGCCCTGCGAAGACTCTTTTTCGGCGCGGATTTTTGCGGCGTTATTGACGGCCGTTTCTATGCCCGCCAAAATATTTGCTCTGGTTTGAAGGCGGTTTTTTACGTCGCCAAAGCTGTCAAAAACTCCGGCTTTGGCAAAACTTTCAAGCGCTTTTTTATTTATGGAACCCGCGTCCATTTTTTGCAGGAAATCGTCGAAATTCTTAAAATTTCCGGTCGTTTTTCTGGTTTCTTCTATGGCGTCGGTAACGGCCGAACCGACTCCTTTAATGGCAAGAATCCCAAACCTTATTTTTCCGTTTTCAATTTTAAATCTGCCGTCAGAATGCGAAATGTCGGGCGGCAAAATTTCAATGCCGCAATTCTGGGCGTCTTCGATATAAGTTACAAGGCTTGGATCGTCGCTGCCTTTTTTAGCGGTATTTCCTATTTGCGAATTTAACATCGCGGTAAAATATTCCAAAGGATAATGCGCTTTAAGATAAGCCGTTCTGTAAGAAACAATTCCGTAAGCGGCGGCATGCGATTTATTAAAGCCGTATCCGGCAAATTTCTCTATGTTTTCAAAAATTTTCTCAGCAGTTTTAGCGTCAATATTGTTGACTTTTTTGGCGCCGTCTATAAATTTATCTTTCATTTTGTTCATGATGTCAAAATTCTTTTTGCTCATGGCTTTGCGCAGCGTGTCGGCTTGCCCGCCGGTAAAACCTGCCAGAGACACAGTCATTTTCATAGCCTGTTCCTGATAAACGCTTACCCCGTAAGTTTCCTTTAAGATCGGTTCCTGCAAAGGATGATCGTAAACGATGGGCGTTCTTCCGTGTTTTCTATCGACGAAATTGTCTATCAAGTCCATAGGACCGGGACGGTAAAGAGCTATCAGAGCTATGATGTCGTTGATGTTTGAGGGCTTTAATTTGCGCATTACGTCTTTCATTCCTTTGCTTTCAAGCTGAAACACGCCGAAAGTTTTTGCGCTTTGCAGAAGTTCATAAGCGGCTTTATCTTCCAGCGAAATTTTATCCATGTCAAAATCCGGTTCTTTTATCCGCACCATTTTAACGCATTCGTCTATAATGCTTAAAGTGCGCAGCCCCAAAAAATCAACTTTTAAAAGCCCCAGTCCCGGCAGAACTTCGCCGTCGTACTGGGTCGTGATAATGTCGTCTTTGCCTTTTGCCAAAGGAGAATAGTTCATTATTTCTTCGTCGGCAATAAGCATGCCGGCGGCGTGAATTCCCGTATTTCTTTTTAAACCTTCAAGCTTGCTTGCGGCGGCTACAAGTTTAGCCACTCTGTCGTCGTTTTTTATAAGGCGCGCAAAATCGGCGTTTTGTTCTATGGCTTGGGCTATATTGGCTTTGGCCGGTATAAAGTTGGCAAGATTTTGCCCTTCCTGAGGCGTAAAATCCATAACGCGCGCGGCGTCTTTAATGGCGTTTTTGGCCTGCATTGAGCCGAAAGTGATAATCTGCGCGCATTTTTCATGCCCGTATTTGTTGCGGACATAATTTATAACTTCGTCCCTGCCTTTATCGGAAATATCTATGTCTAAGTCAGGCATTGAAATTCTGTCGGGATTTAAAAATCTTTCAAACATCAAACCGTAAGAAAGCGGACAAATGTCGGTAATGCCTAAAGTATAAGCTACCATAGCGCCTGCGCCCGAACCTCTGCCGGGTCCCACGGGTATGCCGTTGTCTTTAGCGTATTTTATAAAGTCCCAGACGATTAAAAAGTAAGACGCAAAACCCATATTATTGATAACGGAAAGCTCGTAATTTAATCTTTCCTGATGTTTGGCCTCGACTGTACCGTAACGGCGTTTTAAGCCTTCATTGCAGAGTTTTGTAAGATATTCTTTATCGTCTTTGTATTCTTTTGGAATGGGGAATTTCGGCAAAAGAAGCTTTTTCATGCTTAAAAGATCGTCGATTTCTTTGCCGATATTGATTTTTTCAGATATTACAAGCGTGTTTTTTAAAGCCTGCGGAACATAAGAAAACAGTTCGCGCATTTCCCGCGGGCTTTTATAATAAAATTGGTCTGATTCAAGACGAAATCTATTTTCGTCGGAAAGAGTTTTCTTTGTTCCTATGCAAAGCAAAATATCGTGGTATTTGGCGTCGCTTTTGCGCAAAAAATGGCAGTCGTTGGTAGCGACAAGCTCAATTGACAAAGTTTTTGAAAGTTCTAACAAGTCAGGTATTATCTTTTGCTGGTCGGGCAAACCGTTGTCCATGATTTCAATATAAAAATTGTCTTTGCCAAAAACGTCATTGTAAAATGCAGCGGCTGAAACGGCTTTCTCTTTATTTCCTTTAAGCAAAGAACTTGCGACTTCTCCGGCAAGACAGCCCGACATGGCGATTATTCCCTCGTGATATTTTTCAAGAATTTCTTTATCAACGCGCGGCTTATAATAAAAACCTTCGGTAAAACCTATGCTTACTATTTTCATAAGGTTCTGATAACCTTTATAGTCTTTTGCAAGAAGCGTTAAATGATTGTATTTTCCTTCGCCGGAAGATTTGTCTATTTCTTTTTCCAAGCGCGATTTCGGAGCGACATAAACTTCGCATCCTATTATAGGCTTTATGCCGACGGCCACAGCGGCTTTATAAAATTCTATCGCGCCAAACATGTTGCCGTGATCGGTAATTGCAAGAGCAGGCATTTTATATTCGTCCGATATAAGATGAAAAAGTTCGCCGGGCTTTCCTTTGTCGTCGGTAAGCCGGCATGCTCCGTCAAGCAGCGAATATTCGGTATGATTATGAAGATGTACAAATTCGTCAGCCATTTATAATGTCCTTAAAATACGCAAAAACGG
The DNA here is from genome assembly GCA_031273645.1 of Endomicrobium sp. Taxonomy (GTDB): domain Bacteria; phylum Elusimicrobiota; class Endomicrobiia; order Endomicrobiales; family Endomicrobiaceae; genus JAISLV01. The sequence continues at coordinate 15,932 of JAISRM010000096.1, read as the reverse complement.
ATAATATCCGCGCGCGCAGCGTTTTTATCAGTCAAAATGTTATTGATTATAATTATACCATAATATGCTCAGCAGACTTCGTCTGTTTTATGGAATACAGACTGCGTCTGCAGGCTTCGCCTGTTTTATGGAATACAAGAGTCTGTTTTATCAATCGTTTTTTCAAGGTCTGTTTTGTTTGTTGTTTTTAGTTTGTTATTCCCATGAAACACAGCCAGTGTCTGTTTTGTTTGTGTTTGTCATTGCCATGAAAATGGGAACAGACTTCGTCTGTTTTATGAAACACAGCCAGTGTTTTGTTTGTTGTTTTTAGTTTGTCATTCCCATGAAAATGGGACAGACTTCGTCTGTTTTTATGAAACACAGCCAGTGTCTGTTTTGTTTGTTGTTTTTAGTTTGTCATTCCCATGAAAATGGGAATCCACTTTTAATATTAATATAGTTTCTAACATTATTGCTTTTCAGACTACGTCTGTTTTTATAAAACAGCCGAAGGCTGTCTGACAGAATTTTTTAGCAAACGTGTTCCCGTTTTTGCGGCAATGACAAGCGCCGGCTGCCAATTCCATAAAAACAGACGAAGTCTGAAACGCCGCGATAGCGGGCGGCTATTTTAACAATAGAGAAATGAGCGGCATAGTTATGAAAGAAGACGCCGTGGTAAGCGCTATCATAAGCGCGGCAAGCTTGTTTTCAAGTTTGAACTGCGAAGACAAAACTAAAGTCAGCACCATCGATGGCATTGCCGCTTCCATGACGGAAGATTTTAAGGCAAGCCCGTTTATCCCTAAAAGTAAGACGACGCCGTAAGCGATTAAAGGGGAAACGCAAAGTTTTATAATTATTGCAGGAACCGCGACGACGATTTCTTTAATTTTTGGTATCGTAAGAGCAAGCCCTACGCTGAAAATCATCATAGGCACGATCGGCATCGATAATAAATCTAAAGTTTTATTTAAAAAAGACGGCAATTGAAATCCTGCAAAATTGACGGCAAACCCCGCAATTAACGCCCATATCGGCGGCAGTTTTGCCACGATAATAAAACTTTCTTTTACGCTTGCCTTTTCTCCTTTGCCGTAAGCCGAAGCTATCGCCGCGCCTGCAAACCATAAAAGAGGCGTAGTAGCCAGCAAATCGTAGAGCAAAACGTATTTTGCCGCGCCTTCTCCGTAAAGACCGGTTAAAAGAGGAAGACCTAAAAACGTAACGTTTCCAAAAGATGCGGCCAAAATAAAAACGCCTTTTTCTTTTTTTGAAACGCTTGTAAATTTTTCAACCGCGCAGTAAGTAAGAAAAGAAATTGCAAGGCAGACAAGAATGGTGATTAAGGCTGAAAGCGGCAGCAAAACGGTATTTGCGTCTATCGGCGAAGAGGCTATCACTTTAAAACACATAGCCGGAAGAAAAAAACGTATGACGGTCGTATTTATTACGTGTCTTGCGGTATCGGGTTCAAGACCTCCGGGACGTTTCCATTTAAAAAAAACGCCTCCGGCGATAATTATAAAAAAAGCTATAAGATTTTCAGCCATAATATAAAGGAAGCAAAAGATTGCTTAACAGTTTTTTGAAGAATAGTTGCTTTCTTCTTTTGTTATAAAAATATCGTGAGGATGACTTTCGGCAAGCCCCGCCGAAGTTATTTTAACAAAACGTCCTTTTTCTTTTAATTCGTCTATTGTTTTTACTCCGCAATATCCCATGGCGGCTCTCAGCCCGCCTATAAGCTGATAAACCACGTCGCCAACAAAACCTCTGTAAGGAACGCGCCCTTCAACGCCTTCGGCTACGAGCTTTTTTGCGTTTTCCTGAAAATATCTGTCGCTGCTGCCGGCGGACATCGCCGAAGAAGAACCCATGCCTCTGTAATATTTAAACGGTCGCCCGTTATAAATAATGTCTTCTCCCGGACTTTCGTTTGTTCCGGCAAAAAGAGAGCCCATCATGCACGCGCTTGCTCCGGCCGCTATGGCTTTAGGAATGTCTCCGGAATATTTTATGCCTCCGTCGGCAATTATGGGAATATCGTATTTTGCCGCCGCCTGCGCGCAATCGTAAATGGCGGTAATTTGAGGCACGCCAACCCCTGCGACAACTCTTGTAGTGCATATTGCGCCCGGGCCTATGCCGACTTTAACGCAATCGACGCCGGCTTTTATAAGATCTTCTGTTGCCTGCGCCGTGGCAACGTTTCCGCCTATTATCTGTAAATCGGGAAAAGATTTCCTGAGTTTTTTTACGGCGTCTAAAACGCCCTGACTGTGTCCGTGCGCGGTGTCAACGACTATAACGTCAACTTCGGCGTCAACGAGAGCTTTTGCTCTGTCCATCATATTGTTTGTAATTCCTACGGCCGCGCCGCACAGAAGCCGTCCGTTTGAATCTTTTGCAGAACTCGGAAAGCGTATGGCTTTTTCTATGTCTTTAATAGTTATTAAACCTTTAAGGGTAAAGTTGTCATCGACGAGAGGAAGCTTTTCTATTTTTTTGTTTCTTAAGATTTCTTTTGCTTCTTGAAGAGATGTTCCTACTTTTGCGGTTACAAGATTGTCTTTTGTCATTATTTCAGAGATTTTTTTTGAATTGTCGGTTTCAAAACGCATGTCTCTGTTTGTTATTATTCCGATAAGTTTGCCTTTATCGTCTATGATTGGCACTCCGGATATTCTGTACCTTGAGGCAAGTTCTTTAGCCTGCGCAAGAATGCTGTCGCTTTTAAGGAAAAAAGGATCGGATATTACTCCGTGATCGCTTCTTTTAACCCTGTCAACTTCTAAAGCTTGGGCTTCAACGGACATATTTTTATGAATTATCCCTATGCCGCCTTCGCGGGCGACGGCAATGGCCATTTTAGATTCGGTAACCGTGTCCATTCCGGCGCTCATAACGGGAATGCTCAGCTCTATTTTTTTTGTAAGTTTGGTGTTTAGGCGCGCGTCTTTAGGAAGAACTTCGGAATGCTGCGGAACAAGTAAAACGTCGTCAAATGTCAAAGCTTCTTTTGAAAATTTTGTGTCCATTTTTCATCTCCGCTTTCTCTTCATTATATATTTTTAGATTAATTTTGGCAAACTTGACTTTTATTTGAATTTTATTTTTATATGATAATGTCAACGCAAAGTTAAAAAAGAGAACAAGGAAGATTTGATCTTTGTCATGGATACTCTTACTATTTTGAGTGGTCAAAACCCCCGTCCCTTTGACCACTTTTATAGAATCTTTTATAAACTATGCTATAATTTAATTATTAAATTTACGGAGCGCGCATTTTATGAAAAAATGTCCTTTTTGCGCCGAAGAAATTATGGATGAAGCCATAAAATGCAAACACTGCGGAGAATTTTTGGAATCTGCGCGGAAATCTTCTAAAAACAAATGGTATTTATCTTCCTCGGTTCTTGCAATTTCCTTTTTATGCGTCGGGCCTTTTGCCATACCTTTAGTCTGGATAAATAAAAAATATTCTAAAACCCAAAAAATCTTTATAACTTCCGCGATGATTTTAATAAGCGCGGTTTTTGCCGTTATCCTATATAAAACCGGCAAAGCCGTATTTTTGCAGTTTAAAGAAATAAACGCAATGTTCAACTATTAGCTATTATCATAGTTTTATTATCCGAATAAAAATAGCGAAGCTATTGACATAGATGGAATTATTGTATATAATCCTAAATTGTAATGATTACAAATAAGCTTAAATTATCAGGATTAAGGCAGACTTATCAGCGGGCAAAGATTTTGGAATTTCTTACGCAAACAAAATCTCACCCTACCGCTTTTGAAATATATAAAAAAATAGCGCAGCATATTCCGACGGTTTCAAAAACCACGGTATATAATAATGTGCATATTCTTGCGCAGGAAGGTCTTATTAAATGTATAAGAACTAAAGATCATGAAATGCGTTTTGACGGCGATATTGAGCCGCACTGTCATTTTTCCTGCGATATTTGCGGCAAAGTTTTTGACGCCGGCTGCAGCTGCGCCGATATGTTAAAAGACGAAATAGAAGGTCATACGGTAAAATCTCTTTTTGTGTGTTTTAGCGGAATATGTAAAAATTGTAAGGAAAAAAATAAAAAAACTTGAAAATCGCCTTATAAAAATAGATAATAAAAATACATACAATTTTTTAGGAGGTCGTTATGGAAAAATGGAAATGCAGCGTTTGCGGATACGTTTATGACCCGGCAACAGGAGATCCTGATTCCGCTATAGCTGCGGGAACGCCTTTTGAACAAATACCTCAAGACTGGGTTTGCCCTCTTTGCGGAGCCGGCAAAGAAGCTTTTGAAAAAGAATAAAATTATGAAACGCATTTATTTAGACAATCAATCAAATACAAAACTTGACAGAAGAGCTTTTGAAGCAATGCTGCCTTATTTTGAAGAGTGTTACGGCAATCCCCAAAGCATATATTCTTTGGGAGCCGTTTCAAAAGACGCGCTTGAAGAAGCAAGAAAAGACGTCGCAAACCTTATAGGCGCGCATCCGGAAGAAATAATATTTACTTCATGCGCCAGCGAATCAAACAATTTGGCGGTCAAAGGTTTGGCTCAGGCTTTAAAATCAAAAGGCAGACATATCATAGCGTCTGCAATAGAGCATTTTTCGGTGTTAAATTCCGCAAAGCGTCTTGAAAAAGAAGGGTTTGAAGTTTCTTATGCGCCGGTTGATTCAAAAGGCAATGTAGATAAAGACGAACTTAAAAAACTGCTCAGAAAAGATACGATTTTGGTTTCAATACAGCATGCTAATCCTGAAGTTGGAACAATACAAAATATAAAAGAACTCGTCTCAATCGTAAAAGAAAACAGCGCGGCGCTTTTTCATACCGACGCGGTTTGCGCTTGCGGAGTTATAGATGTAAACGTTGTTGATTTGGGCGTTGACGCTTTAACTTTAGCGGCTTCGGTCATGTACGGACCTAAAGGCGCGGCGGCGCTTTTTGTTAAAAAAGGCGTGAAAATAATTCCTCAAACGGACGGCGGAGTTCAGGAATTTTCAAAACGCGCCGGGACCGAAAACGTGCCGGCAATAGCGGGTTTTGGCCAAGCTTGCAAAATAGCCGCGCGGGAACTTGAAAGCAATGCGGCGCATATTCAAAAATTGAGAGATAAACTTATTAAAGAACTGCCTGAAAAAATAGAACACATATATTTAAACGGAGCCGTAAGCAATCGTCTTGCCGGAAACGTTAATTTTTCGGTGGAATTTGTCGAGGGGGAAGCTCTGTTTTTGCTGCTTGACGCCAAAGGCATTATGGCCGCAAGCGGTTCGGCCTGCGCAAATAAAAATTTAAAACTTTCGCACGTTTTAGCCGCAATGAACGTTGATGTAGCTGTCGGGCAGGGTTCAATTCTGTTTACGCTTTCAAAGTATAATACGCAAGAAGAGATAGATTACGTATTGAACGAATTTCCCGCAATAGTTCAAAAACTGAGGGATATGTCGCCTTTGTATTCGCATTTTTTAAAAACCGGAGAAAGAAAAATCGCCGGACCGGGAACGGATTACGACCATGATCACGACAACGATCATTGCCAAATAGAAAATTCATAAAAAAATAAGGAAGCCGCCGACGCGGCTGATACGAGCGCTTTGCCGCCGTTTATAGCGGCTGCTTATTTGATTGCAGTTACAGGGGGAGAGTATGGCGTTTTATTCTGAAAAGGTTATGGATCATTTTGCAAATCCGCGCAATGTCGGGGAAATAGAAAATGCCGACGGCGTAGGAGAAGTGGGCAATCCCGTTTGCGGCGATATGATGACTTTTTATGTAAAAATTAAAGACGATAAAGTTGAAGACGTTAAATTTAAAACTTTCGGCTGCGGAGCGGCGATAGCCGTTTCTTCAATGGTTTCAGAAATGGCCATAGGCAAAACCGTCGATGAAGTTATGAACATTACTAATGCCGACGTGGCAAAAGAACTCGGCGGTCTTCCGCCAAATAAAATGCATTGTTCAAACCTTGGAGCCGACGCTCTTCACAGAGCCGTAGAAAATTACAAAAGCAAACAGGGTAAATGAGATGAAAAATAAAACGGATAAATTTTGTTCTTGTCCGCATTGCGAGAGCGAATTGAAAAACGGGTGTTTTTCTCCGGAGTTTTGCAGGCCATGCTGCGCCCGGACAAACGATGTTCTTCAGAATAATGTTAAGATATGCAAAGTATGCGGGGCCCGATATTTGCCGGAATACGACGAATGTCCTTCGTGCGCCGCCGATAAAAAATAAACGGAGAGACAAATGGCGGCTGATTTAATAAAAGACGGAGTATATGCCGTAGGAGCAAGAGACTGGGACGAAAGACATTTTCACGGACAGACTTATGTGGTCAAAAGAGGAGTTACTTATAATTCCTATCTCATTTTAGACGATAAGATAACTTTGATAGACACGGTGCGCAAGGGTTTTGAAAAAGAGCTTATAGACAATATAAAAAGCGTTGCCGATATTTCAAAAATAGAAACGGTAATAATAAATCATATAGAACCGGATCATTCCGGAGCTTTTCCTGAAATATTAAAACTTTGTCCTGAGGCGCATTATTACGGAACTAAAAAAGCAAGAGAAGGGCTTTTAAAGTATTACGGCGCTGCAGCTAAAAACTGGACGGACGTTAAAGCGGGCTGCAGCATAAATATAGGCAAAAGAACATTAGAGTTTATAGACGCTCCCATGATCCACTGGCCTGACAGCATGTTTACTTACAGCGCTTTTGATAAAATTTTATTTTCAAACGACGCTTTCGGTCAGCATTATACGACGGATAAAGTTTTTGACGACGAAGTTGATTTTGCGGTTTTTATGGAAGAGCTGCAGAAATATTACGCTAACATTTTATGGCCGTTCGGTTCTTTAATAGGCGCAAAGCTTGCCGCTTTGTCAAAGTTAGAAATTGAAATGATAGCTCCAAGCCACGGACTTGTATTAAGAAAATATATCAATGAGTCTTTTGAAAAATATTCCCGCTGGGCTGCAAATGCATGTTCTAATAAAGTTGCCGTAGTTTTTGAAACTATGTGGGGTTCAACCGCTTTGATGGCTGAAAAGATAGCGCAGGGAATAACTTCGCAAGGTGTTGAGGTCGTTTTGTTTGACGTTGCAAAAACCGACAGGCCAGACATAATTTCTTATATGCTTGAAGCAAAAGGTTTTGTTTTCGGATCTTCAACGCACGACGGAGAAATGCTTCCGCTTATAGCGGGTTTTCTGTGCTTTTTGAAAGGTTCTAAAGCAAAAGGGCGCAGAGCGTTTGCTTTCGGTTCTTACGGGTGGAGCGGGGAAGCGGCGGCGCAAATAGAAGAAACGCTTTCAAAAATAGCTTCTTTTGATCCTGCTCTAAAAGTAGTTTACGCTCCGACTACAGAAGAGCTTCAAAAGTGTTATGAGGCGGGCAGAGAGTTTGCAAAAAAAATTAAAAGCGAGAGGTAATGTAAGTGAAAAAGATTTATTTTTTTGTAGTTGTCGCAGCTGTCGCGGCGGTTTTTATTTCAGGGTGCGCGCAAAAAAGAAATATTCCTAAAGACATAGACGGCGCAAAACTTGAAGCTATAAGTTCGGCATGGCTTTCAAAACTTGACAACGGCTGGTTTCAGCAGTGTTACGATGAAACTTCTCAAAAGCTCAAAGACGGTCTTGATAAAAATCAATGGCTTAACAATATGATAACTTACAGAAAGCCTTTGGGAACTGCCGACAAAAGACAAGAAATAAATATGATTTACGAACCTGAAATAGCAAATGTCGGCAAAGGCGATTTTGTAATAATCCAGTACGCCGCAATTTATCAGCAAAAACTTGCGGTTATTGAAGCTGTAACGCTTATTAAAGAAGAAGACGGTTCGTGGAAAGTATCGGGGTATTGGATAAAGTAATAAAAAAAAGAGGGGGGGTGTCAAATGGAATCCAAAGTGTGTAAAGCATGCGGTTATGTTGCTTTAGACGGCAATACGGAAACTTGTCCCGTATGTCATTTGAAAAACGTTTTTGAAGAAAAGCAAGACGCTTATAAAATGCCTGATTTTAAAGCGGAAAAAGGCGAAAGCGAAAAAAAGCATATACCTGCTATAACGGTTGTTGAAAAATGCGGGCTTATACCGGGAACGGGCTGTATTGACGTTCACGTTAAAATAGGCGAAATTACGCATCCGGCTTTGCCTGAACATTATATTACGAACATAACGTTTTATCTCAACGGTAAATTTATAGCTTCGGCTTTGCTTAGCGCCGACATAAATCCGGCGGCCGTAGTGCATTTAAAAGGCGGAACTAAAGGCAAAGTTCAGGTAATCGAAAACTGCAATGTGCACGGCAAATGGTATAACGAAGTTGAAATTGCGTAAAAAAAGCATGTATTAATAAAACTCGGCAGCGCGCTTATTGAAGTCTCTGCCGTTTAAACGAAGGAGAATTAAAATGTCAAAATCAGTTAAAGGAACAAAAACAGAACAGAATCTTTTGAATTCTTTTGCCGGAGAATCTCAGGCGAGAATGCGATATACCTATTTCGCTTCAAAGGCAAAAAAAGAAGGTTTTGAACAAATTTCGGCAATATTTACGGAAACAGCAGATAATGAAAAAGAGCATGCCGAAAGATTTTTTAAATTTTTGGAAGGCGGTTCTCTTCAGGTAACCGGCAGTTATCCCGCAGGCGTTATCGGAACTACCGTTGAAAACTTAAGAGCTGCAGCCGAAGGCGAAAACGAAGAGCATACGGTTCTTTATCCTCAGTTTGCAGAAATAGCAGATAAAGAAGGTTTTGCAGAAATAGCCGAATGCTGGAGAAGAGTTTCCATCGCCGAAAAGCATCATGAAGCAAGGTATCTTGAGCTTTTAGACAATCTTGAAAACGACAGAGTTTTTAAGAAAGATACTCCTATAAGATGGAAATGCCGCAATTGCGGATACGTCTATGAAAGCAAAGAAGCTTATGAAAAATGTCCGGCATGCCTGCATTCCAAAGCTTATATGGAAGAGCTTGCAGACAATTTTTAAACGCCGCGCCTAAATTAAAAACGGGAGCGTCAATTACGCGCTCCCGTTTTATTGTTTAGTAAGTTTTTAACAAAACAGACTATGGACTAAACTTAAATACGAAAGCCGAGATGTTAATATTCCATTCTGCGATTAAAGGAGCTATTTGTGAAAAATCTGTTTAAAACTGCGTTGTTTATGAGTTTTGCCGCATTTATGTCCGCTGCGGTCATAGGCTGCGGAGAAAATTATAAAGATAAAACGGGTTTCAATTCTATAATCGGAACATGGGAACAAAGCTTAGGGAATTCTACGCATCAAATTGAATTTAAAAGCAGCGGAGAATATATAAGTTATGTTTTTGACAGCGAAGGCAAAAAGCTATATGCAAGGAAAGGAACTTTTACTTATACGTCCTCAAGTATTACGACATATAATGAATATGCGTGGTTTGAGGATGAAGACGATTTAAATGACAATGATTTTCCGGATGATAACGAATTTTTTGCAGATTACGAGGAAACAACGGTAACCTACAGTCTTTCCGGAAACCATTTAACTTTTTATGATGAAGACGGTGAAACCGTTTTGACCCGCAAATAGTAATTGTCAACATATACGCCCGCAGCAATCTGCGGGCAGCAACTTAATTGGCTGTTTTATAAAAACAGACGCTGCCTGTGTTCCCATAAAACAGGCTAAGCCTGCAGACGCAGTCTGTCGTCTCAGAATGTCTTTTAGTTAATTTTATGAAAAAGTCTAAAGCGCTATGAGCGCGCTTTATTTATCAGGGATAGGCGGTTCGGGCAAAGCCCGTTACCTGTTTAAACGCATATCTGGAATTTTGCAGGACGGCGGCGCAAATTCTAATTTGCGCGCTTTTGCTTTTGTCAAAGACGACGAGCTTGGCGCGTTTTATGAAGATATGCTTGCGTTTTTTAATAACTCCTCTTTAAATTCGCAAAGCTTTCGTCCGGACATTTTGCTTTTGCCGGCCGGCGACGTTCAACAGGCGGCTTATGCCGCAGACAAAATAAACAATTCAAAAAATTTTATCGTATGCGCTTCAGACATTTCAATGCTCTCTCCTTTGCCCTGCGGCCAAGACGCAGCCGCAGGTTCCGCCGGCATTTTTATAAAACAAAATCATAATATAAAACTTGAAGAACTAATCAAAAATTTTGTTACCGCAGGCTATAACCGCGTAAATTTTGTCGAAGACAGGCTTCAATTTGCCGTAAGGGGCGATATTGTTGACGTGTGGCCTGCGGCAAACGATATGCCCGTCAGAATACTGTTTGAATACGAAACAGTGGAAGCCTTAAGGATTTTTGATCCGTCAACTCAGCTTTCAAATTCTTTTATAAACGAAATAAAAATTCTTCCCGTAAAAATCTCCGGTTCCGGCGTTACGGTTAAAAATTTCTTTTCACTTTCCGGCTCTAAACAAGCCGGCGGAACTCTTCTTTTTTTTGATTATCCTCTGTCAAAAGACGAAGAATTGCAGTATGAAAACTTTGAGCTTATTATAAATGATCCGCTCAATTTAAAAGCGGCGTATCAGAGCTATAAAAGTTTTTCCGGTTTTCAGGGAGACGTCAAATTCTTTTTAAATTCTCTCGAAAGTTTTGCGCGCGGCGGGATAAATATACAAATTTACTGCGCAAATTCCGGAGAAAAAGAAAGAATATCAGACATTTTTCACGACGAAGGCTGGAAATATCCGTATCCGGAATTTTTTTACGCAAATTTGTCAAAAGGATTTTATGCGCAAAACGAAAATCTCGCGTGCATCTCAAGCCGCGAAATGCTTTATAAAAAAGCGCCGGTCAGTTTTCCAAAAATAAAAGGCGGCAGAAGGCTTGAAGGGATATGGGAAATATCGTCGGGCGACTACGTTGTTCACGAAAAATACGGCATAGGCAGATACGCAGGGCTTAAAACTATATCAAGGCAGGACAAAACTGCAGAATACATGTGCATAGAATACGCCAAAGGCGACAGGCTTTATGTTCCGCCTGAATCAATAAAAGCGGTAAAAAAATATATAGGCGTCGAGGGCGTTAAGCCTAAACTTTATTCTATGGACGGGATAGCTTGGGAAAGAATGAAATCAAGGGCGCGCGAAGCTGCGGCTGCTTTTGCCAAAGAACTTTTAAGCCTTTATGCTCAAAGAAGCATGACAAAACGCAGCCCGTATTCAAGAGAAACGCCGTGGGACAAAGAGCTTGCAGAGGCTTTTCCTTACAAAGAAACTCCCGACCAGCTTAAAGCCATAGAAGACGTTAAAAGCGATTTTTTAAAGCCTTATCCTATGGAAAGGCTTATATGCGGCGACGTGGGTTACGGCAAAACCGAAGTGGCGGTAAGAGCCGCTTTTAAAGCCGCGCAGGAAGGCATGCAGGCGGCGGTTCTTGTTCCCACGACCGTTCTTGCGCAGCAGCATTTCAACACTTTTTACAACAGGCTTTCAATGTTTCCCACGAAAGTGGAAGTTTTAAGCAGGTTTCAGACAAAAAGCAGGCAAAAGGAAATTTTAAACGCGCTTAAAGAAGGACGCATAGACATAATAGTCGCAACGCACAGACTTTTGCAAAAAGACGTGCATTTTAAAAATCTCGGCATTTTAATAATAGACGAAGAGCATCGTTTCGGCGTAAAACAAAAAGAAAAAATAAAAGCTCTCAAAAAAAACATAGATATTTTAATGCTTTCGGCCACCCCGATACCGAGAACTTTATCTTCTGCGCTGTCGGGGTTTAGGGATTTGTCCGTTATAGAAACGCCGCCGTTCGGGCGGCTTCCGATAGAAACTTATCTGTCTTTGTACGATGAAAATCTCATTAAAAAAATTATTGAAGCCGAGCTTTCAAGGGGCGGGCAGGTATTTTACGTCTATAATAAAGTTGAAACGATTCTTACGAAAGCGGCGCAGATAAAAAAGCTTGTTCCTGATATAAGGCTTGGCGTTATACACGGGCAGATGAAACCAAAAGATATTGAAAGCGTTATGTGGAAATTTACAAACGCGCAGCTCGACGTTCTTCTTGCCACGACGATAATAGAATCGGGGCTGGACATTCCTTCGGTAAATACCATGATAGCCGAAGAATCCGAAAATTTCGGGCTTGCCCAGCTCTATCAGCTTAGAGGCAGAATAGGCAGAGAAAGAAAAAAAGCCTATTGTTATTTGTTTTATAAAGATAAAAATTTAAGCGACCAAGCTGTAAAAAGGCTTGAAGCCATGAAAGATTTCAGCGAGCTGGGTTCCGGGTTCAGGCTTGCTCTTAAGGACTTAGAAATAAGAGGGGCCGGCGGAATACTTTCAAAAAACCAGCACGGTTTTGTCAGAGACGTCGGATACGATATGTTTGCAAAACTTCTTGAAGAAGAAGGAAAAAAAGTAAAAGGCGAAACTTTGACGCAGGAAAAAAAGTCTAATGACTGCGAAATAGATTTGCAGATTTCGGCGTTGATACCCTATTCGTATATTGAAGACGACGAGATAAGAATATTGTTTTACAGAAAACTTTCCGACGCCAAAGATTTTAAAACCCTTGAAAGCATAAAAGCCGAGCTTAACGACCGTTTTGGCAAAATGCCCGCCGAAACGCAAACGCTCTTTGAAATAATGTCCCTCAGAATAAAAGCGGCAGCTTTAAACATAGAGCGCATTTTTGAAGATAACGCGCATATATATGCGTATTTTCTGCCAAACGCGGATTTTTCAAAAGCCGACATCGCGCGCCTTATAAGAGATTACGACGGCATTATTGAATTTATGTCTTCCAAAACGTATGCGTTCAGGCTTAAAAAATCAGAAGCTATCGGCGAAAGCATTCTGTTTATCAGAACCTTTCTTGAGAAACTTCCTTTCTACTTTAAAATATAGCCGCTTTCGCGCAAGGTTTAATTTTAAATTTAATAATAACCGCAAACGCGGCCGCTCGGCGCAATTGCGCTTGACAAGGGTTTTTGTTTGTTGTATAATTGGTGAAAGTTTTGTTCTTTTATCTGTTCTTTCATCCGTCGCAAGCCGGCCGCTTTAAAACGGCTGCTTTACAGAAAGTCAAAGACAGTAAGATGCCGGTTCGGCATTAAAAAGGCAGATGTCCTATCTTACCGAGACGAAGCAATTAAATAAAGAAACGTATTTAATGATAAACTTCTCTCGCGGGAAGTTTTTTTATTTTTTAGAAAACAATAAATAAGCGCAGCAGAGGTAAAAAAATGCCAAATTTAAAAAATCAGCAGGGAGTTAAGAATTTAGCCGAAAAATTTAAATCTATGAAAGGCTTGATATTGACGCAATATCACGGTCTTAACGTAGAAGAAATTTCAGAGCTTCGTTCTAAACTTCGTCCTCTTAACAGCGAGTACGTCGTCGTTAAGAACACTTTAAGCGAAATTGCGCTTAAAGAAGCGGGAATAGAAGCCGGAGATAACTTTAACGGTCCGACGGCTTTAGTCATTGAAAACGGAGATATTGTTTCTCCCGCAAAAATCGTTTTTGAGTTTTCAAAAACCCATGCTAAACTTCAAGTTAAAGCGGGTTACATCGAGGGAAAATTTGTCGGAGCATCCGTTGTTGAACAGCTTTCGGCTCTTCCTTCAAAAGAAGTTCTTATCGCAAAGATGTTAGGCTCTATGAATTCGCCGATAACAGGTTTTGTAAACGTGCTTGCGGCAAATATCAGAGGTCTTGTTACGGTTCTTGACGCAATAGGAAAAAAGCAGGCGGCTTAAATCAAAGTTAAATAGGAAGAAGCGGAAAGCAGAATAAATATTGCGCACTCAGCGCACAATAATTGTCAATTATTGTTATAAAACGGAGGAAGTAAAATGTCAGCATTAACAAAAGATCAGTTGATTGAAGCGATTTCAGGATTGACGGTGATAGAGCTTGCGGATCTTGTAAAAGCTTTGGAAGAAAAATTCGGCGTATCTGCGGCGGCTCCTGTAGCGGTTGCGGCGGCTCCTGCGGCAGCGGCGGCGGCGGTTGAAGAAAAAACAGAATTTAACATAGTTCTTACAAGCTCCGGCGCCAATAAGATAAACGTTATTAAAGTTGTAAGAGAAATTACCGGACTTGGACTTAAAGAAGCAAAAGACTTGGTTGACGGCGCTCCTAAAACCGTAAAAGAAAACATTGCTAAAGCCGAGGCTGAAGAAATAAAGAAAAAACTTACCGAAGCAGGCGCAACTGTTGAACTTAAATAAACCTGAACGACATTTTGATGTGATTATACAAGTTTTCTGCGAAGACCTGCGCATAGGCGTTTTGGTCTTCGCGGATAACTTTTTACGGTTGACAAAAAATATTTATTATGTATAATAAATGTTCTTTGTCATTTATACATATATAATAAAAAAGCAGGTTTAAACATATGAATAAAGTTAACTTTGGAAAAATTGGAGCTCCGATAGACCCGCCGCTTCTTTTAAAAATGCAAAAAGATTCCTTTGCGGAATTTTTGCAGCAGGATATTGCTCCCGAAAAAAGAAAATTTCAAGGATTAGAAGGCGCTTTTAAAGACATATTCCCTCTCACAAACTCAGACGAGAGTTTGGTTTTGGAATATGTTTCTTATTCTTTCGGCGAGCCGAAATATTCGGTTGAAGAATCTATAGCAAGAGATGCAACTTATGCGCTTCCTTTAAAAGTAAAATTGAGACTGCTTTACAGAAAAGAAGACGGCAAAGAAAAAGAACTCTCAGAGCAGGAAGTATATTTCGGCGACATTCCTTTAATGACGGATACGGCCACATTCATAATAAACGGCGCTGAAAGAGTCGTCGTAAGCCAGATACATCGTTCTCCGGGCGTTATATTTGAAGAAGACGAAGAAAAAAGGGTTACCGTACAGGGCAAGCCTTTATATTTTGCAAGAATGATACCTTATAGAGGCGCGTGGGTTGAATTTGAATTTGACCAAAACGGCGTGCTCTACGTTAGGATAGACCGTAAAAGAAAAATATTTGCCACGACATTTTTGCGCGCTTTAGGTTTTGAAACCGACGAAGAAATTTTGAGTCTTTTTAAAGAGACGAAAGAAGTTCCTTTAGACGCTTCCCTAAACGTTCTTGCCAACGAATATATAGCTGAAGACATTTACGATAAAAATACCGGCGAAATTATTGCCGACGCAGGCAAAGAACTTAAAGAAGAAGTAGTAAAGAAGCTTCAATCAAAAGGTTTTTCCGCCGTTCAGGTATTTAAAGACGTATCCATACTTTTGACTTTAAAAAAAGACGCTATAAAAAGCCAGAAAGAAGCGGTCAATCATATATACAGAGTTTTAAAAACCCAAGAATTTATAATGCAGGAAAGAGCGCAGGGATTCTTGGAAGAATTGCTTTTTAAATCCGTAAGAAGATACGACCTTACCACAGTGGGAAGATATAAAATATTAAAAAAACTTGCCCCGATTTTTGAATATTATTCTAAAAATTTTAAATTAAACATTCCTGCGGACAATAAAAGAACTCTTACAAGGGAAGACGTCGTAGCCACTTTGAAATATCTCATTCATCTTTATAACGGCGAGACCGAATTTAAAGAGGGGAATCTTTCAATAAAAATAGGATTGGACGATATAGATCATCTCGGCAACAGGCGCGTAAGGTCTGTAGGCGAACTTTTGGAAAATCAAATAAGGATAGGGCTTGTTCAGATGGCAAGGCTCGTAAAAGAGCATATGAATAATCAGGACAAGACCAACGTTACTCCGCGCTCGCTTGTAAATATTACGCAATTTGTGGCGCAGATAAGAAAGTTTTTTGGCACTTCGCAGCTTTCGCAGTTTATGGATCAAATAAATCCTTTAGCCGAACTTACGCATAAGAGAAGGCTTTCCGCTTTAGGACCCGGCGGATTAAACAGAAAAAGAGCCGGATTTGAAGTCCGCGACGTTCATCACACGCATTACGGCCGCGTTTGCCCGATTG
>JAISRM010000075.1 GCA_031273645.1 Endomicrobium sp. | reverse complement strand
AATATCTTTATCGGTCATTTCAATGCAGGCTTTTTTTGCGGCCTGATAACCGCCGTCAGATATATATTCGTCGATATTTTCCGGATCTATTACGCCGCACTGTTTAAGAACCGCTCTGTGCTGTTTGGTGTAAAAAGGAATTTCAGACTGGCCTTTGCAGATTTTGTCGCCGAAATGATAGGAAAGCCTTTCAACTACTTTTTCATCTTTAACGCTTGCTTCTAAAATTTCCCTAACGTCTTCGGGCTTAACTTTATTGTAAAGTATTCCGTCGGGAAGAATATTTACAAGCGGACCCATTTGGCAAAAACCCTGACAGCCGCTTTTTGTAAGAAGATTCGTTTTTTTGTTTTCTTCTTTAAGCTCGACGCTGACCGCTATGCCGAGCTCCTTTGCCGTTTTTCTGAAAGAATCAAAAACTTTCAGCGAACCGTTTGCCACGCATCCGGTTCCGGCGCATATCACAATTCTTTTTTCAATATTTTTTTGCGCTTCTTTTACGTCATGCGCTATTTTATCAAGTTCTATCATTATTTGCTCCCCTCGCTTTTCATGGTTTCTTTTATAAGCGCCGAAACTTTATCGGGCGTCATTTGTCCGTGAACGTCTTCATCCACAAGCATAACGGGAGCAAGCCCGCATGCGCCAAGACACGAAACTGTTTCAAGCGTAAAAAGCATGTCTTTTGTAGTGGTTTGACCGTCTTCTAAAGCGAGAGTTTTTTTAATTGCGTCTATGAGGGTTGTTGATTTTTTTACGTGGCAGGCGGTTCCGTCGCAGACTTTAATGATGTGTTTGCCTTTAGGCTTCAGCGTAAAATGCGCAAAAAACGTGGCTACTCCGTAAACTTTTGCCGGAGAGACGTTTAAAGACGAAGCGATAAAGGCAAGAATCGGCTCCGGTAAATACCTGTACTCGCGCTGAACGGCCTGAAGAATGGGAATCAGTTTTGCGCCGTCGTAAGAATTCTCTTCAAGAATACGGCAAACTTTGTCAAACTTACTGTAATTTTCCTCCATACGCACCCCTTTCGTAATGAGAATTAAAAATTAAGAATTAAACCGCACAAAATTAAAAAGCGCGGCATTCTTAATTTTTAACCGTTTATTTATTTTCCTTGATTTTTTTTGATAATACCGCAAAAGACGAAGCCAGATTTTCATGCTGGATGAGAACTTTTGAATTCTGGACTGTTATTTTTACCGGAGCAAAATTCCATATGGCTTTTATTCCGGCTTTTACCATAGTATCTGCAACGCTTTGCGCGCTTTGCGCCGGAACGGTAACTATTCCTATCTCTATTTTATGTTCCCTGACATACTGCTCCATAGCGTCTGAAGAATATACGGGTTTTCCTCTTATAAGCTTTCCTATTTTTGAAAAATCGTCGTCAAAAGCGGCGGCGATATTTAACCCGTATTCCTTAAAACCGTTATATCCCAAAATGGCGTTCCCAAGATGTCCGACGCCGGCTAAAACTGCGGGACTTATTTCATTCCACCCGAGAAAAACTTCTATGGCTTTAAGCAAAGAAATCACTTCATAACCTACTTTCGGCTTTCCTCCGACTTCAGTAATTTCCAAATCTTTTCTTACCTGAACCGGACTTAAATCGAGATCGGCTGCAATCTGGTTTCCGGAAATAAATTCCGTTCCGCTTTCTTTTGCCTGCTGCAAATAATGATAATATATAGGAAGTCTTCTTACAGAAGGTTCGGGAAACCCCTTAGGTTCGGATAATTCTTTAGGTTCAGGGAAGCCTTTTAAACTGCCGCGAGGATATTCGTTATTCATAGATAGAATCCGTGAAAATCTTAGTAATTTTCCACAACTTTACGATTGGGGAATTACGCAGAAAGCATTAAATAAAATTTTATTGATATATTTTTATTTATTTTAAGCCTTTTGTCAAGAGAAATGTTTTTTTTGTCATTTAAAAAATAAGAAAGAGACTAAATTAATGAATATTGATATTTGTTTGGCAAAAGCGCAAAACAATGCGTATTAATGTGTCCGCTCCAAAAACAACAAACTTTTTGTTTCAACGCCTATTAAAATCTTCCGCCAGATTCTCAACAGAAACGTTCTAAAACAAAAATGAACCCGCATAAAAACTTTTGAAACAGCCTTCGGCTGTTTTATAAAAACAGACGCAGTCTAAAAAGAAATAATGTTAAAAACTACATTAATATTAAACATGGATTCCCATTTTCATGGGAATGACAGCGGCGGCTATTCCCATTTTCATGGGAATGACAGACCTTGTAAAAACGATTGACAAAACAGGCAAAGCCTGCGACACTGTCCGTGTTACATAAAACAGACGCAGTCTGAAAAGAAATAATGTCAGAAACTGTATTAATATTAAAAATGTATCCCCGCTTTCGCGGGAATGACAGCGGCGGCAATTCCCGTTTTCATGGCAATGACAGACACAAACAGACCCGTGAAAAAACGATTGACAAAACAGACGCTGTCTGTGTTCCATAAAACAGACGAAGTCTGCGAAGTCTGCAGGTGCAGTAGCGCGCGGCGGTTAAAATATTGAGCTGAAGGTTTTAATTACCTGCGCGCTTTTCATATTGACGCCGCGGTAAGAATGTAAAGAAACAAGGATGGCGCAGCAAAATGTTATGGCGGCAAGCATTGTAAAAGTCATAAAAAAACGCATTATGTATTTTTTATATCCTTTCAAAGTTTCAAGGTAATAGAACGCAAATACAATTGAAGGTATAATAAAATAAACGCTGAAATCAACCATATATCTGTAGAGATTTCCAACCGATGAAACAACCAAAAGAATCATCGCGCCGCATAAAAATATTGAAGCCGTAAATTTTTTATATTCCGGCGCAATACTCTTACTTTTAAAGTAACTAAAACCCGTAACGGCCATGGCGCAAAAAGGCGCGGTGTATATAAGTCCGACGCATGCTTCCGGCAAAGAATTTCTTATAAGCACTTTTTCAAAAAGAACATACGGAAAATCAATAACCGGAATCGGTTTAAGAAATAAGAAATTTTTGACAGCGCCGGCAACGTATCCGGCTGTTATCTTCCACGAATACATATCAACGTTGGCAAGCTGGTATTTTGCTCCGAATTCAAACGGCGAATCAAAACGAATATAATTGTAAGCGGCAAGAAAAACGGCGTAAATAAAGATAGGGACAAAATAAGAAACGTATATTTTATATTTTGATTTTATCTCTTTAAAATCGACGAAAACAAAAATCTGGGCAAAAATTGCCAAAACGTAAAAAGGCCTGCAGCCTACTGCAAGAGCCGCGCTTAATCCGGAAAAAAAAAGAAAAATGGATTTATTTTTATTTTTGAGAAAGAAAAGCAAAAACAAATACGACAAAAGACCAAAGAAAACCCCGGATGATATAGCCGCTTCATATACTCTCGGATAAGATATTATAAATACAAACAGCGAAGAAAGACCGAGAGCAAGCGTTTTTAGAAATTCAAGAACAAAATCGCGCGAAGGCGCAAAAACCGACAAAAGTTTATTTAGAATAATAAAAGCGGCAATAAAAGCGGCTGTTGAAAAAAACAGCACGGCGACGGAATCCGGAATAAATTTTCCGGCGGCATAATAAAAAGGGAGATAAAATGTCAATATCGGAGTTATGCCAAAATACATATAATACCGGCCTTTATAGTAACTGAGGTCCATAATATAATCGTTTTTTTCATGAGAAAGCGATTTTTTCAGCGCGGTATTGTCGTAAGTCGAATCAAAATTTTTAAGTTTATCGGAAGGCTCGTAGGGAAAAGCAATTCCGCCTTTTTTAAAGGCAAAGGCTTGCGCATTATAAAAATTCCAGCCCGAGTAAGGATATGAAAACATAATGCGTTCTGAGGGTTGAAAATAATCGGGATAAAAAGAGCCTAACGAAACAAAAAAATATAAAGCGATAACGCATGCGACGCCTAAAGCGGCAAAAAAACGCGAAGAAAGCGCGCTTTTTTTTATCAAAACGCGCATGCAGTATAAACCCGTTATAAAAACGGTAAGATAAAATACGTATTTATTTAAAGAAGGATAAACTTCGCAGGTTAGAAGAGACGATAAAAAGAAAAGTAAAATTCCGCAATGTTCTTTTACGATTGTTTTTACGGTAGTTTTAGACATTTTTTATTCTTTTAATGTCGGCTCCGAGTTTTTTTAATTTTTTTTCAAGCATATCGTAGCCTCTGTCTAAATGATAGATTCTCGATATTACGGTTTTGCCTTCGGCCGCAAGACCGGCAAGAACAAGCGCTGCTCCCGCGCGCAAATCTGAAACCATGACCGGCGCGCCCGAAAAATTTTCAACGCCGGACACATAAACGCATTTGCCGTCGGTTATAAGCTTTGCGCCAAAGCGCAGCAATTCGGCCACGTGCAGAAATCTGTTTTCAAAAACTGTTTCGCATATTTTAGACTTGCCTTTTAACAGACACATTAAAGCCGTCCATTGCGCCTGAACGTCCGTCGGAAAACCCGGATATACCGCCGTATTTATATTTTGAGGCTTTAGATCTTTGACCCACTTTGCATAAATTGCGCCGTTTTTTTCTTTAATTAAAAGACCGGCTTTTTTCAATTTAGCCGTTACGGCTTTTAAATGCGCAGGCTCGGCGTTTTCAAGCGTTATTTCCCCTTTTGTCAGCGCGCACGCTATTAAATACGTCGCGGCCTCGATTCTGTCGGCAATTACATTGTGGGTAAAACCGCAAAGTTTGTTAACGCCTTTTATTGTTATGGTCTTAGTTCCGGCTCCTTTTACGTCTGCGCCCATTTTGTTTAAAACGTCGGACAAATCGCATATCTCCGGCTCTTTGGCCGCATTTATTATTTTTGTAACGCCTTTTGCAAGAACTGCCGCAAGCATCACGTTTTCCGTAGCTCCGACGCTTGCAAATCTGAATTTAATTTCCGCTCCGGAAAGCCCTTCGGGCGCGCTCATTTTAACATAACCGCCTTCAACATTAATTTGAGCTCCCATCTTTTTAAAAGCTTCAAGATGTATATCTATAGGCCTTGCCCCGATAGCGCACCCACCGGGAAGAGAAACGTCCACGCGGTTAAGCCTTGCCAGAAGAGGCCCCATAATAAGAACGCTGGCGCGCATTTTTCTGACTAAATCGTAAGGGGCTATGTGTTTATAATTTCCGGACGAAAAAGTAATTACGGAAGAACCTTTTTTGAGCGTTTTTTTACCTATAAAATTCATAAAAGAAACGGTAGTATTTATATCGGCGAGATCAGGAACGTTTTTGATCGTCGAAGGCTCGTCGGTCAAAATAGACGCAAACAAAATAGGAAGCGCCGAATTTTTAGAACCAGAAATCTTAACTTTGCCTTTAAGACGTTTGCCGCCGCGTATTATTATTTTATCCATATTTCCTCTAAACGCAATTTAAGCGCCGCATATTATATTTGCGCTTTTAAAATTCTGTCAAGACCTGCGTAATCTTTGATAATTTCAATATTTTGAAAACCGTTTTCTTGAAAAATATTTTTTATCAGCGCCGATTTATTTGCATTTAATTCAAGAAAAATAAAACCGGGAACATTTAAATGAAAACGCGCGCGCTGCGCCGTCAGTTTATAAAAAAACAAACCGTCTTGCGGAGCTTTTAAGGCCTCGGCGGGTTCAAATTTCAACTCGGGCTCTAAAATTTCGTATTCTTCCTCAGAAACATAAGGCGGATTTGAAACGATTATATCAAATTTTTTTTCGCCAAGCCCCGAAAACATATCGCTCTCTATAAAATTTATATTTTCAGCGCGGTTTAAACGCGCGTTTTCTTTTGCAATTTCTAAAGCTTTTGCGCTTATATCAAGCGCGGTTATTTCTTCAAAGTCTCCAAGTTTTGACAAACTTACGGCTATACAGCCCGAACCGGAGCACAGATCTAACGCAGACGGGCGGCGGGCGTTTATTTTAAGTTTTAAAACTTCTTCCGTCAGCAATTCCGTTTCCGGACGCGGTATTAAAACGTTTTTATTAACTTTAAATTCATAGCCCATAAATTCGCAGCTGCCGGCAATATATGCGCAAGGCTCTCTATTTAAGCGCCTTGAAATATATCCGTTAAAAATATCCGTTTCCCGCGCAGAAACAATAGAATCTCTTATCAGCGCAAGCTTTGAGCGCTTAACGTTTAAAGCCAGGCTTAAAAGGATTTCTGCGCAAGCTTTTGCGTCTGGCGCGCCGGCATTTGTCAAAATTTCACGGGCAGTTTTGAGAAGAGAATATATGTTTTGCATGGTATTAAAAATGAAGAATTTATAAATTTTCAAATAATTGCGGCGTTGACGGCAAAAAGCCAAAGCGCCGGAATTTTAATTTTTAATTTCCGTCAATTGACGTTCGGTATCGTATTTGATAAGTTCGTTTACAAGTTCGGACAAATTTCCGTCCATAACTTCGTTAATGTTATACACGCTAAAACCTATTCTATGGTCGGTTATTCTGTTTTGAGGAAAGTTATATGTTCTTATTTTTTCGGATCTGTCTCCGGAACCGACCTGCTGTTTTCTTTCGCTTGACATCTGTTTTTCGTGTTCGATGAGTTTTTGTTCGTAGAGTTTTGCCCTGAGAACTTTCATGGCTTTAGCCCTGTTTTTTATCTGGCTTCTTTCGTCCTGACAAGAAACGACAAGCCCCGAGGGCAAATGCGTTATTCTTATGGCCGAATCGGTTTTATTAACGTGCTGTCCGCCGGCGCCGCTTGCTCTGTAAGTGTCTATTCTGAGATCTTCGGTTTTTACTTCAACGTCAACGTCTTCGGCTTCGGGCAAAACTGCGACCGTAACGGCCGAAGTATGAACTCTGCCGGAAGCTTCCGTTTCGGGAACGCGCTGAACTCTGTGAGCGCCTCTTTCAAACTTCATATAGCGCCACACTTTATTTCCGCTGATTTCAAAAATTACTTCTTTAAATCCTCCAAGCCCCGTCGGGTTTGAATCCATAACTTCGTATTTCCATCCGTTTCTTTCGGCAAAACGCGCGTACATTCTAAACAGGCTTCCGGCAAACAAAGCAGCTTCTTCCCCGCCGGTCCCGGCGCGTATTTCAACTATAATGTCTTTATTTTCGTTTGGATCTGCAGGTATAAGAAGAACTTTGATATCGCGCTCTTCTTTTTCTTTTTGGGCGATAAGTTTATCATATTCCGCAAAAGCCATTTCGCGAAGTTCGATGTCTTGGGTTTGTTTAAGTTCTTGCGTCTGGCTTATATCGCCGAGAAGTTTTGAATATTGCAAATATTTATCAGAAAGGGGCTTAAGGTAAGAATGCTGCTTTGTAAGCGCAAGATATTCTTCCTGATTTAAAATTAACGAAGACTCGCCGAGTTTTTTTTCGACTTCTTCAAATTGTTCGTGCAAAAGTTTTAGTTTATTAAGAAACATAGGCGTTAAAAAAATATGACAGAACCTTTATATAAAAAAGATTCCGTCATATTATATTTTTTTATTTATTTCTCTTTTGAAGCTTTCTCTTTTTTTACCGCAGTTTTGGCTTTTTTAGGCGAAGTTGTAAGAACTTTCCCCGAAGCTCTTCTTGGGGCGACCGCTTTTTTCTCGGCTTTCTTTACTATGGTTTTGCCTTCGGTTTTTGCAAAGCGTTTTTGGAATTTTTCAACTCTTCCGGCGGTATCTATAAGTTTTTGTTTCCCCGTATAAAACGGATGACAATTCGAACATATTTCAAGTTTGATCACCGGCTTTGTGGAACGCGTTTTAAAAGTATAGCCGCACGCGCAAGAAACTGTGCTGTCTGCGTATTTGGGATGTATTCCTTCTTTCATTTCTAAACTTCTCCTTTATTTAAAAGTAAATATTGTAGTATTATGCAATATTTTTAAATTTTAGTCAAACAAGACACTCGCGCGTGGCAAGAAGGTTCTATAGTTGACTCCACAATAGTTGAAAAGCCTCGCAAACACACACAAACATACGACGACGGAGCAAAGTGGACTCGCAAAGGGACGAAAACATATTACGGATATA
>JAISRM010000067.1 GCA_031273645.1 Endomicrobium sp. | reverse complement strand
CGCCTGTCATTCCCGAAAGTATTAATGTTCTTTCTTCCTAAGCAGCCTGCGCCCGAATGTTGCTATCGGGTGGGAATCCATTTTTAATATTAATATAGTTTCTAACATTATTTCTTTTCAGACTGCGTCTGCAGACTTCGTCTGTTTTATAGAATACAGACGGTGTCTGTTTTGTTTGTGCCTGTCATTCCCGTGAAAATGGGAATAGCCGCTGTTGTCATCCTCGCGAAAGCGGGGATCCATTTTTAATATTAATAATAGTCTCTAACATTATTTCTTTTCAGACTGCGTCTGCGGACTTCGTCTGTTTTATAGAATACAGACGGTGTCTGTTTTGTTTGTGCCTGTCATTCCCGTGAAAATGGGAATAGCCGCCGTTGTCATCCTCGCGTTTTTAATATTTGTTCTTCCTTAGCAGCCTGCACCCGAATGTTTTTATCGGGTGGGGATCCATTTTTAATATTAATAATAGTCTCTAACATTATTTCTTTTCAGACTGCGTCTGTTTTTATAAAACAGCCGAAGGCTGTCGGACAGAATTTTTTAGTAAACGTGGATTCCCATTTTCATGGGAATGACAAACTGAAAAACGTTTTTAGACAAACTAAAAGACATTTTGATACGACAGACTGCGTCTGCAGACGCAGTCTGACAGAATTTTTTAGCAAACTTGTATTCCCACCCGATAAAGACACTCGGGTGCAGGCTGCTAAGGAAGAACAAATATTAAAAACGCGGGAATGACAAACCGGACTTCGTCTGTTTAAATATTATAATTTGCGCGCGCCGGCGACTCTTAGAGCCCTGAGAGAATTCATAACGGCTATAAAAGTAACGCCTACGTCTGCAAAAACGGCCATCCACATTGAAGCTATTCCGGCCGCCCCCAAAATAAGCGCGGCGGCTTTTACTGCAAGCGCAAAAATAATATTTTGCCATACTATTATTTTAGTTTTCTTAGCTATAGCTAAAGCGTCTGCGGTTTTTGAAGGTTCATCCGTCATTAAAACTATATCTGCGGCTTCAATTGCGGCATCGCTTCCCGTCGCGCCCATAGCAAAACCTATGTCGGCGCAGGCAAGAACGGGGGCATCGTTAATGCCGTCTCCGACAAAAACAATTTTGCCTTCGCAAGAATGCTCTTTTTTTATTTTTTCCATCATTTCCGTTTTCATGTGCGGCAAAAGTTCGCCGTAAACGGCGTCTATTCCTATTTTGCCGGCCACGCCGTAAGCGACCGAGTTTTTATCGCCCGTAAGCATTATTATGTTTTTTATTCCGGCTTTTTTAAGATTTTCAACGGTTTTCTTTGAATCTTCTTTTATTTCATCTTCAACGGTTATAGCTCCGGCAAAAACTCCATCGACGGCAATATAAACGGCGGTTTCTCCCAAATTAAGCTCGCCGGCTTTAACGGCGTTATTTTTAAGCAGTTCGTATTTTCCGGCAAGTATTTTTTTTCCGTTTACAACAGCGCTTATTCCGTAACCGGAATGCTCTTCGTATATTTCTACTTTGCTTTTATCAACTGTCTTTGCATAAGCTTTTAATATTGAAACGGCTATCGGATGAGTTGAAAAACTTTCGGCATAAGCCGCATATTCAAGAAGTTCTGCCGCAGTTATTGCGCCGTTTGGAAAAAGTTTAGAAACTTTAAACGTTCCTTTCGTAAGTGTCCCTGTTTTGTCAAAAACAAAAACGCCGGACTGAGCAAGAGCCTCGATGTAATTTCCGCCTTTGACAAGTATTCCGTTTCTTGAAGCCGCGCCTATGCCGGCAAAAAAAGTTAAAGGCACAGAAATTACAAGCGCGCATGGGCATGAAACCACAAGAAATACCAAAGCTCTATAAACCCAGTCGGACAAAAGAGCGTCTTTAAACAATAACGGCGGGATAAAAGCAAGAGCCGCGGCGGTAAAAACGACGGCAGGAGTATAATATCTTGCAAACTTAGTTATAAATTGTTCGGTTTTTGATTTTCTTGCGCCGGCTTCTTCAACTAAATTAAGGATTTTTGAAACAGTCGATTGCGAATAACTTTTGCTTACGCTTATAGTTAAAAGAGCGTTGAGATTGACCGCCCCCGACAAAACTTCGCTGCCTTTCTCGACATCGTAAGGAACGGATTCTCCCGTCAAAGCAGACGAGTCTATACACGATTTTCCTTCAACTACTATTCCATCGAGAGGAATTTTCTCTCCCGGCTTAACGATTATCAAATCTCCGGAGCTTATTTCTTGCGGAGAAACTTTTATTATTTCTCCGTTCTTGTATAAATTCGCATAATCCGGCCGTATATCCATAAGTTTCGCAATAGAACGTCTCGATTTTTCAACGGCTCTTTCTTCAAAAAACATTCCTATCTTGTAAAAAAGCATTACCGCCGCCGCCTCAGGATACTGGGAAATGGCAATCGCTCCCAAAGTAGCCGCCGACATAAGAAAATTTTCGTCAAAAATTTTTCCTTTCAGCAAATTTTTTGCCGAAGTAAGAAGAACTTCCCAGCCTATGCATAAATAAGCCGAAATAAACAAAATAATCTTTGTCCATTCAGGAAAAAATTTTCCAAATATTAAAGCTGCGGCAAAAAATGTTACTCCCGCATATAAAACTGCCCTGTTTGAACTTTTTTCATTTTCTGCGCAATCTTTGCAGCCGCATTTTTTACTTTCTTCTTCATTAGAAACCACCGAAACGCCTAATTCTATTTCTCCCGCGGCATTATTAATTTTTTCAAGAAGATCTTTATTATACGACTCCGTTTCAATAATCAGTTTTTTCAATACGAAATCAAGCCTCGAGTAAGTTATTCCTTCAATTTTTCCGACGGCTTTTTCTATTTCGTCTGCGCACGACGCGCAGCACAGACCTTCTATAAGCAGCTCTTTTCTTTCAGACATAATATATCTCCTTTTTACTCGTTGATGTGATCAAACCCGCATTCAAATATATATTGTATATGCGAATCGCAGGGAGAATAAATAACGTTTTTCCCTATTTTTTTATACTTTACAAGTCTTGCTTGTTTTAAAATTCTGAGCTGATGAGAAATCGAACTCTTGCTCATGTTTAAAAGGACCGCCAAATCGCACACGCACATTTCAGATTCATTTAAAGCCCACAATATTTTTATTCTCGTACTGTCGCCGAAAACTTTAAAAAATTCGGCCAAATCGTAAAGTTTTTCTTCCTGAGGCATTTTTGCCGCCACTGATTTTACAGCTTTTTCATTAATAGCGTTACAGTCGCATTTAAAAACCGCGTATTCTGCAGACATTGTTTTTCTCCCGTATTATTTTTTGTTTTATACATTTTACAAACAGTTGAACGATTATTCAATTGTTATTATATACGATTACGAATTTTCTGTCAACCGGAACTATTAAAGACTTTCAAATTTTGGAAAGTATAAACCGGAACAAAAAACAGTTTTTATTTGACAAAACAGACACTGTCTGTGTTTTATAAAACAGATGAAGTCTACCCGCGAAAGCGGGGATCCACGTTTGCTAAAAAATTCTGTCAGACAGCCTTCGGCTGTTTTATAAAAACAGACGCGGTCTGAAAAGAAATAATGTTAGAGACTATATTAATATTAAACATGGATTCCCATTTTCATGGGAATGACAGCGAGAGGCGGTTTCCATTTTCATGGGACAGGCACAAAAAAACAGACGAAGTCTGTCCCGTCTTCACGGGATGACAGACACAAAATAGACACTGTCTGTATTTCATAAAACAGGCGAAGCCTGTCTTTTAGTTTTCAGCGTCATTTTTAAATGACAGTCTGGGTTTTTAGCGTTGCAGTTGCCGCGCTATTTTTATAGAATGATGTTGATTCGGAAATTAGCCGGATTGGAGGCAAAGATGTCAAAAATTATTTTGGCGGTTTTGATAATTGCCGTTTTGGCGGCAGGTTACGGAATTTATCACATGCAAAGACTGAAAGCGCAAAACGATTCCGAAATGTCAAAATACAGAAGCGGGGATATTTCTTTTGAAAAAGATTTGGGCAGAGTTTTAGTCGTTTATTATTCAAAAAGCGGAAAGACTAAAAAATTAGCCGAAAAAATAAAAGAAAAAACAAACGCCGATATTTTTGAAATCGAGCCCGAACCGCAATATTCGTCCAATTACTTGAAATTTATTATGTCCTTAATAATCCAAAACAGAACAGGAAAATACCCAAAGCTTAAAGGAAAAATTCCGGATTTTGAGCAATACGATTTGATTTTTGCCGGCTCTCCCGTGTGGAATTATACCGTCGCGCCGCCTCTTATTTCTTTTCTGAAAGAATCTGAATTTAAAGCAAAAACAGTCGTGCCTTTTGCTTCTTACGGCGGCAATGCCGGAGATTTTTTTAAAGATTTCAAAAAGAACGCAAAGAACGCATATGTTTTGGACGGATTTGTTTTTTTTAAAACGCTGAAAGAATCCGATAAAGCCGTCGATAATAAAGTTTCCGACATTTTAAACCGTCTTGATTTTCAAAAACCGCAATAAAATTTTTGCGGCTTTTTTTTGCAGCCGGATTTCAACGTTAAAGATTAATTGTCAGACTTCGTCTGTTTCATGAGACAGGCTGCGCCTGTTTTGTCATTGCCGTTAAAGCGGGATCCAAGTTCTGTCAGACGCAGTCTGAAAAGAAATAATGTTAGAAACTATATCAATATTAAACATGGATTCCCATTTTCATGGGAATGACAGACACAAACAAAACAGACGCAGTCTGAAAAGAAATAATCTTAGAAGCTATATTGATATTAAAAATGGATTCCCACCCGATAGCAACATTCGGGCGCAGGCTGCTTAGGAAGAAAGAACATTAATACTTTCGGGAATGACAAACCTTTAAGCATGTCTCAGAATGTCTCAAAATTTGTCCAGACTTCATCTGTTTTTATGATGACAAAACAAGCGCAGCTTGTCTCAGAATGTCTCAAAGTTTGTCTCGCAAATGTTTCAGACTTCGTCTGTTTTTATAATGACACAACAAGCGCAGCTTGTCATTCCCATGAAAATGGGAATCCACGTTTAAAAAATTACACACTTTGTGTGCACACACTTCGTGTGTTCTTGTTTGAATCTGTTGATGAAGTTTTATTATTGGCATATATCCCGCATCAAGCAGCGGTTAATAACTTAATTGTCAAACTTCGTCTGTTTTATGGGATCGGCGTCAGCGTCTGTTTTGTCAACAGCTTAATTGTCATTTATCGCGCGGCTTTTTGCGCGGATGTTCATAAGATTTTAAATATCCGGAGTTAAAAATGAAAAATATCAAGTATAGGCATTTTTTAAGAATTTTTGAATACGCGCGCCCCTTTGTCAATTACGCGCTTACTGCCGAAACGGATATACCCGAGAAAAAAGTTCTTCTTATAAGCGCAAATCAAATAGACGAAACTGTGGGATGCGCGGGAACTCTTATTAAACACGTTCAAAGCGGCGGAACCCTTGAAACGCTTTTTTGCACTTACGATAATACCGAAAGAATGAAAGAATCTGAAAAAGCCGTTTCGGTTATAGGTTCAAAGATGAACCATTTTTTGCAGCTTCCTCCCGGCAGTCTTGACGGCAGCGGGCTTT
>JAISRM010000049.1 GCA_031273645.1 Endomicrobium sp. | reverse complement strand
GGCTATTTGCAGCGCCGATTCGCCTTGTTTATTTTTTAAAGCGACGTTTGCGCCGGCGTCAAGCAGTATTTTTACGAAATCCGCTTTTTCTTCGGGTTTTAAAGAAGCGTACATTAAAGCCGACATTCCTTCTTTGTCTCTGGCGTTGACGTTTGCCCCGGCTTCAATGAGAAGCTTTAAAACATTAGGATCTTTATTGTCGTTGAAATAAACGGCGTACATTAAAACGCTTCGGCCTTTGGGATCGGTTTCGCCGGCGTCTTCTCCCTGTTTTATAAGTTCTTTAACGGCTGCGGCTGAAACGGAATTCGTCATAAGAAGAGAAACGGCTTTTTTCTTTCTTTTCTTAACGGGAACGCTTTGAGCGGCGTCGGAATCTTCTTCATATCGGCTATTGCGTTTTTGCGCTGAGCGTTTTGGTTTTGAGCTGTCTTGCGTTTTTGAAGGAACAGTTACGACTTTTACGGTTTTTGATTTTTTTGTATCGGAAGAGTTTTGTTTTTCGACCGGTTTTGGAGTCGGTTTGTTTTTTGGAGGTTCGTACTCTTCTTCTTCATCTTCTTCCTCTTGGCTTTCTGTTTGCGCGTAAGAAGCTTTTTCTTCTTCAACAAGCTGCTGAGCAAGGCTCTGATTTTTTTGATTTACGGCTTTTTGCTGATAAGAATCGTCTTCGTATTCAAGATCTACTATTTTTCCAAGAGGGGAATTTTCTTCATAATCCTCTTCGTCTTCTTCGTAATCGTCCATAGAAACTGACATTTTTTTTACGGGTTCATTCTGCTTTGACGCTCTTTTGGGTCTTTGGGCCGACCATGCGGCCGTTATGGTTAAAGAAAAAATGCAGCAAATGACGATTAGATTTTTCATAAGACCTCTTAAAGAATAATAAAAACAATAAGCTTTATAGATAATATCAAATTTATAGTATAAAATTAAATATTGTCAATGGAAATTGCCAATGAAAAACAGTTAATTTTGCTATAATAAAAAGAATATTTTACAAGAAAAACGCCGCAGGCGCGAGGTATAAAAATGTCTGATAAAAATATAAAAATTTATAAAGCCGGTCTTGACATAGGCTCTACTACGGTTAAATTATCAATATTAGATGAGGACAACAAAACGGCATACTGCAATTATAAAAGACATCAGCTTGATCTTTTAAACACGGTGATAAGCCTCATTGACGAAGCTCCTTTTGAACTTCAAGACTGTCAAATGACGGTTTGCGCCACAGGTTCGGGAGCTATAACCTTGTCGCAAAAAGCCGGCATAAGTTTTGAGCAGGAAGTAATTGCCTGCACTAAAGCCATAAAAACTCTTCTTCCAAAAGTTGACGTCGCCATTGAACTTGGCGGCGAAGACGCTAAAATCACTTTTTTTGACGCTTCCTCAATAGACCAGCGCATGAACGAAACCTGCGCGGGCGGCACCGGCGCGTTTATAGACCAAATGGCGCAAGTGCTGCAAACCGACGCTTCAGGCATAAACGAGCTTGCAAAAAAACATAAAACGGTTTATCCGATAGCGGCAAGATGCGGCGTTTTTGCAAAGACCGACATAATGCCGCTTTTAAACGAAGGGTCTGCAAAAGAAGATATAGCCGCAAGCGTTTTGCAGGCTGTGGTAAACCAAACTGTCGGCGGGCTTGCAAGGGGAAGAAACATCAAAGGCAATGTGGCTTTTCTTGGAGGACCTCTTTTCTTTTTGTCTGAACTCAGGGGATTTTTTATTAAATCTTTAAAACTTTCGCCGGAAAATATTTTCTTTCCAGATAACGCGCATTTTTTCGTTTCTTTCGGGGCGGCGCTTCTTTCGTCGGGCGATAAAATTACTTTAACGGAACTTAAAAACAGATTTTTGCATTTAAAAGGCGAAAATCTCGGCAAATCAGGCGACAGTCTTGCGCCTTTGTTTAAAGACGAAGAAGATTTGCGGGCGTTTACCCAAAGGCATGCAAAAACCGCCGCCAAAACGGTTGAGCTTGAAAAGTTTTCCGGAAGCCTTTTCCTTGGCGTCGATGCCGGTTCCACCACTACCAAAGCCGTCCTGATAACCCGAAATTATGAAATAGCCTATTCTTATTACGGTTCAAATAACGGAAATCCTCTGCAATCGGCAGTCGATGTTTTAAAAGACATCTATTCGAAGCTTCCGCCCGACGCCGTTATCGAGGGCGCCTGCGTGACCGGTTACGGCGAAGCGCTTATTAAAGCCGCTTTGGGCTTTGACATCGGGGAAGTTGAAACTATAGCGCATTATAAAGCCGCGCGTTATTTTAATCCGAAAGTGTCTTTTATTTTAGACATCGGCGGTCAGGATATGAAATGCATTTACGTCAAAAACGGACTTATAGACAAAATGATTTTAAACGAAGCATGTTCGTCGGGCTGCGGTTCTTTTATACAAAATTTTGCGCAGAGTCTTGGCTATGATATAAAAGATTTTGCAAAGCTTGCGCTGTTTTCTGCTAAACCGGTTGATCTTGGTTCGCGCTGCACGGTGTTTATGAATTCCAAAATTAAGCAGGCGCAAAAGGAAGGCGCCGACGCCGCCGATATTTCGGCCGGACTTGACTATTCCGTTATAAAAAACGCTTTGTACAAAGTTATAAAAATAAGCAACCCTGAAGAACTCGGCGGAAACATCGTGGTTCAGGGAGGAACGTTTTTTAACGACGGCGTTTTGCGCGCCGCCGAAATTCTTTTAAACTGCGAAGTTGTCCGCCCTGACATTGCCGGGCTTATGGGGGCTTTCGGTTCGGCCATTATAGCTTTGCAAAATAAAAGAGCTTCTTCTTTGCTTATCTCAAAAAAAGAACTGGAAGTTTTTTCGTGTAAAATGAGGAACACCCGCTGCAAAGGCTGCGAAAACAAATGTCTTCTCAATATAACGGTTTTTCCCGACGGCAAAACTTTTATATCCGGCAACAGATGCGAAAACGTTTTGCAAAAGAAAAAAGTTCAGAGTTTTGCATTTAACATGTTTGATTACAAATACAAAAGGCTTTTTGATTACTATAAGCCGCTTGACTTAAGCAAGGCAAAAAGAGGCGAAATAGGAATACCGAGAGTTTTAAATATGTATGAAAACTATCCGTTTTGGCACGAGTTTTTTACAAGGCTTGGCTTTAGGGTAGTTTTGTCTGATCCGTCTTCAAACGCGCTGTTTAACGAAGGTCTTGAAAGCATACCTTCGCAAACGGTTTGCTTTCCTGCAAAAATGGCGCACGGACATATTGAAAATTTAGTCGCCAAAGGCGTAAAAACTATTTTTTATCCGTGCATACCTTACGAGGTAAAAGAATTTAAAGACGCGGACAATCACTATAATTGTCCGGTCGTCAGCGGTTATCCGGAAGTGGTGCGTTTAAATATGAACGTTCTTGAAGAAAAAGGCATAAAATTTTTACAGCCTTTTTTGCCTTTTGACAATATAAAAAGGCTGATTTTCAGGCTTGCCGAAGAGTTAAAAGATTTTAATATCACTAAAAAAGAGCTCGTTTTGGCGGTTTTAAGAGCCAGAGCTTGCCTTAATCTGTTTAAAAAAGATATAAGAAGAACGGGCGCAAAACTTATAAAAGAAATTAAAGAGACCGGAAAACCCGCCGTAATTTTAGCCGGCCGCCCCTATCATATAGACCCTGCGATAAACCACGGAGTCGCAGATTTGATAGCGTCGCACGGGATGATAGTTTTAAGCGAAGATTCTATCGCGCATTTGTCGGGCATTTTGCCAAAAATCAATTTTGTCGATCAGTGGATGTATCATTCAAGGCTTTACCGCGCGGCAAATTTAGCCACCAAAATAGACAGCGTCGAACTTATACAGCTTAATTCTTTCGGCTGCGGTCTTGACGCCATTACCACAGAACAGGTTGAAGAAATTCTTTCAAAGTCTGGGAAAATTTATACGGTTTTAAAGATAGACGAAGGTTCAAATTTAGGCGCGGTAAAAATAAGAATACGCTCTCTTCTTGCGGCTATAAAAGAGCGCAAAGGGCTTAAATTTTCCGAAGACGTTTTTGAAGGCACGAAGTTCAGCGAATTTACAAAAGATATGAAAGACTCTTATACTATTTTATGCCCGCAGATGTCTCCGGTGCATTTCCGCCTTGCCGGCGCGATTATGCGCAATCGCGGAATAAAGCTTGAAGTTTTGCCGAAAGTCGGCAAAGCCGACATAGAAGAAGGCTTAAGATATGTAAATAACGACGCGTGTTATCCCACGATAGTCGTTGTAGGCCAGCTGATAAACGCTTTAAAGTCGGGCAAGTACGACATAAATAAAACGGCTCTTATAATTTCCCAGACGGGCGGAGGCTGCCGCGCCACTAATTACGCCGGTTTTTTAAGAAAGGCCGCCGAAAAAGCCGGATTTAAAAACATACCGGTAATTTCTTTAAGCACTACGAACACGTCTTTAAACAAATCGCTTGGCGTTTCCGTCGGGCTTATCAAAGACGCTCTTCTCGTTTTACTTTACGGCGATTTGCTTATGAGGCTTTCAAACAGGCTGCGGCCTTACGAAGTTCACGCCGGACAAACGGAAAAACTCGTCGAAGAATGGACGGTCAAACTTTCAAACCGAATAAGTAAAATGTATCTTTTTGAGTTTGTAAGAACCGTTAAAAAAATGACGGCCGATTTTGACGCCGTCCCTGTAAAAAAAATTAAAAAGCCGCGCATAGGCGTAGTTGGCGAAATCCTCGTTAAGTTTCATCCGGACGCAAACAATAATTTGGTGTCGGTTCTTGAAAAAGAGGGAGCTGAAGCCATAGTTCCCGACCTGACTGATTTTCTGTTGTATTGCATGCTTGACGATGTTTATAAGCATAAATATTTGGCGGGCAGTTTTAAAAAACGCGTTATGTCGTGGCTTGCCATTAAGTATGTTGAGTTTTTGCGCTCTTATATAAGGAAAGCTTTAAAGAAAAGCAAAAATTTCAGCTCTTATCACACGACGAAAGAACTTGCGCAAAAAGCAAGCGAAATAATTTCCGTATGCAATCAGACAGGCGAAGGCTGGCTTCTTACCGCTGAGATGCTTGAACTTATTGAAGACGGCGTAAACAATATAGTGTGCGTTCAGCCTTTCGGATGTCTTCCAAACCACATAACCGGAAAAGGCGTTATGAAAGAGCTTAAACGCCGTTTTAGCAACGTAAACATAGCCGCCGTAGATTATGACCCGGGCGCAAGCGAAGTAAACCAAATAAACAGGATCAAACTCATGATGAGCGTTGCCCATCAAAACGTCAAAAACTAAAGTTAAAGACAACCGCGCCAAACAGCTTCGCTGTCCTTTCACCCGTCGTTCCCGAACGTATTAATGTTTTTTTCTTCCCAATCCCCCTCAGACTTCAGACTTCGTCTGTTTTATAGGATACCGGCTTGCGTCCGTTTTGTCATTCCCGCGTTTTTAATATTTGTTCTTCCTTAGCAGCCTGCACTCGAGTGTTTTTATCGGGCGGGAATCCATGTTTGCTAAAAAATTCTGTCAGACAGCCTTCGGCTGTTTTATAAAAACAGACGCAGTCTGCAGACGCAGCCTGTCATCTTTAAGTTTGTCATTCCCGCGAAAGCGGGAATCCATGTTTGCTAAAAAATTCTTTTTACATTGTGTCTTTAAAAGAAATAATGTTAAAAACTACATTAATATTAAACATGGATTCCCATTTTCATGGGAATGACAGACACAAAACAGACGCAGTCTGTCGTCTTTTAGTTTGTCCTGCCCGCGTTTTTAATATTCTTTCTTCCTAAGCAGCCCGCGCTCGAGTGTTTCTATCGGGTGGGAATACAAGTTTGCTAAAAAAATTCTTTTTACACGCGCTGTAATTTGACTTTCCAGAGCAAATCGTCTAAAATAGTTGTCGGCTGTTGCCGTATACAAAAGGCTTCGCGGCAAATTTATGTCGCCGCAAATTCGCTTAAAATCAAGTTTTATTGCGCCCATAGCTCAACTGGATAGAGTGTTTGACTACGAATCAAAAGGTTAGAGGTTCGACTCCTCTTGGGCGCGTTTTTCTCACTCATAATTAATCCCGTTTCAGCCCCATAAACAAAATATGGCGCTAAAACGGGACTTTTTTAATAAGTTGTTTTATCTTATCCAAAACTGCTTCGTCGGGATAGTCTGCTTCTTGCAGTATTTCTTCTATTTTTTTTAAAAGTTAATCTGACTTTATCATGATGACAAAATTGACAAAACACAGACGAAGTCTGTCATGGCATAAGTCGCCCTTGCAATAAAAAGCAAATCTGTTTATAATGATGTTCAAGTTTAAAAAGGCGGTTATAATGAGCGCGAAATCTTTTTTTACAAAAAAAATACTGGGGTTTGCAGATAAATTAACCGTATTCTTTACGGGACAAAATATTGTTTCGCTTATAAAAATAGCAAGACAAATAAAACACCGGTACAATTTGCAGGTAACGTCGTTTTACATAAACGTAACAGAAAATAAAGAAAGCCCGCGCTTCGGTCTTGCGGTCAAAATAGCCGAAATCTCAGTTCTTGTCCAAAATGAAAACGATTCAACTTTAGCTTCAAACATATCAAAATCCGTATGCGAGCTTCTTCCAAACATTTCGCAATTTAGCGGCGTTCGTGTAAAACTGATAAGAATCCGCCAGCAAGGCATTTCCTCTGATGCGCCTTTTAAAGAATATAATTTCCCTATCATGAAATAAAGAAGCTTCGCCAAGCAAGTTGAGGAGTATCAGCGCTAACTGCCGGCAGTTAACTGATTTTTTAAAAATGGATTCCCATTTTTATGCGACAGACTTCGTCTGCAGGCTTCGCCTGTTTTTCAAGTTTGTCCTTCCCGTTTTCACGGGGATTGACAGACACAAACAAAGCAGACCTTGAAAAAACGATTGACAAAACAGACTTCGTCTGCAGGCTTCGCCTGTTTTTCAAGTATGCGAGATGACAAAACAGACGCTGGCTGCCAATCCCATAAAACAGGCGGAGCCTGCAAATATGTGTGGCAAAAATAGTTGTCTTGTGCTAATATATATAACATGAAAATAAGAAAAGTGATTACGACGGTTATTTGTTTCTCGCTTATTGCCGTATTTTCATTTCCGGACGGCGTTTTTGCCGGCCGGTCTTCTTTTTTGGGCGGCAAAGATCTCGCGTCCGTATTGCCTCATGATTATAAATCTTTAGATTTGATAGACGTTTCCCGCAAGATAGCTAAACGACATGTTTTTATGACAAGAGAATTTTTTTCGGCGGCGTTTTGCGCAGTTTCCGTTTTTCACAGGGCGCATACCATAGAAAATATTCCGATTGATACCGGCTTCAGATACGGCGCAGACTGCATATTGTCAGGCGCTGTAAAATATTTTAAAGAACGACTTAGTCGTCAATATTATGTTGCAGACATTTCCTCAAACAATATAGAGCATAAATACAAAAACACGGAGGTAAGCGGATATTTATTATATGTAAGGGCTTTGCGCAGGAGTTCTCTGCCTGCGCCCGATAACAGCGTTTTAATGAATAAAATTTTTATAATGTAAATCCCGTTTGTTTTATACAAACGGGATTATTTTTTTTAAAGACTGCTTGAAGACTACTTGAAGATTGCTTGGAGACTATCATGTTAAAAAAATTAATTTCGCTTTCAATTTCAGTTTCGCTTTTACTTTCTTTGTCTTTTGCGCAGCCCGCCTACGCTTTGCAGACGTCAGCGCCGCCGGCAGTCTCTGAAAACACGTCTGCCGGTTTAACTATTTCTGCAGATTACGGCAAAATTATAGACCGGCATACTTTTGAAGAAAGCAAATACCGCATAATTAATATACAGGATTTGCATTGTCACGGAGAAGTTCAAAAAAATATATCGGCTATAATAGACAGCCTGTCAAAGAACGCCGAAATTTCCGCTATTTTTGTGGAAGGCGGCTACGGAGCGGTTGATTTAAGTTTATATAAAAATATTAAAGACAAAGCTTTAAGAGAAAAAATTACGGAAGAACTGCTTTTGCAGGGAAGGCTTACGGGAACGGAATATTTTTATTTAAAGAGCGGTTCAAAAATTCCTCTTTTTGGTCTTGAAGACAAAAGCGTTCATGAAGCAAACCTTGAAAGACTTTCTTCAATCTTAAAAAAACAGGAACGCTATAACGGCGCGCTTTTAAAAATAAAATCGGAAATAAAATGGCTTCAGGACAAGTATTTAAGCCGCGAAAATAAAAAATTTAACGCTTTTTTGGAAAGTTATGCCGACGGCAAAATAAGCGCCGCCAAATATTATTCTGTTTTGAGCAAATACGTTGAAAAAGTTTCCGCTAAAAGCGGCGGCTACAATGCGCTTTTAAATTTTTCTCCCGAAAAATACCCCGTATTTGCGTCCTATTTAAATCTTTTAAAAGATCAAAAAAAGATAAATTACAACAAAGCTTCATACGAGCTTCAATTGTTGATTTCTCGCTTTAAAGAAATTCTTCCGTATTCCAAATACAATCAGCTTTTTTTGGAAACTAACGGGTTTGAAAATATTTACGATCTTGCGGCTGCGATCCCCGCGATCGCATCCGCAAATTCCATAGAAATTAAAGAAAACAGCGATGTGGCAAGGCTTATAAAATACGCTTTGCGCGCAAAACTTGTTAATCCCGTCGAACTTCTTAACGACGAAAGAAAAATAAAGGAAGACTTAAGAATAGCTTTTTCAAAAAGCGGCGGGGAAGCCGAAATTTCTTTTTTAAGCGATTTTTATCCGTGTCTCCAGTCTTTTTTTAATACGAAAATAACCGCAGACGATTTGAATTATTTTAACAGCGAGTATGAAAAATTTTCTTTGCTGTATGACAAATATTCGTATAAAAATTATCTTAAAGATTTGCAAAACGATATTGCGTTTTTAAGCGTTTATCACAACACAAACGAAGAAAGGAACCGCGTTTTTATTAAAAATATTGAAAACTCAATTGATGTTTCCGGCGCAAACAGCGTCGTTATAGCCGTTACGGGCGGCTTTCACAGCGCCGCTTTAGCGGATATTTTTAAACGCTCTAAAATTTCTTATACGACTATAATGCCACAGATAACGCAGGAGTCAAAAACAGCCGAAAAAAAATATGAAAAGTTTGCGCTCTCCGGGGAATCTTTTTCCAAGCAGGCTTTGGCTTTGTCGGTTTTAGCGCAGTCGGGTTCTGCGGCTATAGCGACTTCAATGCTTACGGCTGCTTTAAATACTTTGTCTGACTCGGATTACAATGAAGAAAACATCAACTCTCTTGCTGACTTAATAAAAGAAATTTTAAACGCGGACGTTCAGCTGCAGTATCTTGACAATTTGTCTATGCTGACATTTCCCGACGGGACGCAAATAATTTTAATGGATTCAGACGGCAAGATTTCAGAGCCTAACAAATCAAACGCCGAGTCGGCGCTTAGCGCTAAAGCGATGTCTGCCGGACAGATAAAACGTCTTGCGGCAGAGGCGGCTTCCGCTGCGGATTTAGCAGCTTCTTTTATAATAAATCCGCAAATTGACGCCGTGGTAAAAAGCGCTGCAAAAGCCGCAGCTTCTGCAGGGCTTACTTCCGGAGATATGATTTTTGAGATAGCCGCAAATGAAAATCTTCCGGAAATTATAGACGGCATGGATAAAGATATTATAAGAAAACTTCCCGATGCCGTCCAAAAAGCGCTTTTGCGGGCTTATGAAAGAGATAATCTGATTAATTCCCAAGAAAGAATTTATGCAAGAATATTCTTGGCGGCTTACGACGCGCTTAAGCTTGATAAAGCCGCGCTTGACGATGTTTTGTTAAAAAATGACGCTGTCAATAAAGATACTTCCGCCGGAGAATTGGTTAAAAAGCTTAACGCTTCGGGAATTGTAAGATTTGATATGACCGAAATTGCAAAAGATATGAGACTTGTCAGATCCGAAAGCGGGTACGTTCAAGACGATATATATTCAGATAGAATTATAACGGCTATAGCCGACGCCGTAAATGACGGTAAAATTATCGCTTTTACTTTTGAAGGAAGACAGAATGAAAAGCTGTTCCAATGGTACGAAAAGATTCATCTTTTAATATATGATTTTTCAGAGATTATTGCTTGGGAACTTCAGCAAAGAGGTTTTGCCGGAGTTGCGTCTAAAGTATGGACGTTTGCCGTTAAGGAAATGCTAAAAAACGCTTTTGTTCACGGTAACGGTTTAGACGGTTCTCTTGATATTTATTTTTATGTAAACAAAGAAAACAGCGAGATAACGGTTGTAAATAAGGTTGCTGAAAATAAGCATGCTCCTGACAGCGTCGATATGGCTGTTGCAAGGTCCATACTTTACGGTGAACGCAGCGGCGTTGAGTTGATGAAGTATCTTGGGAATTATAAATCTTTTACCGAGCCGCTTTCCGATAACACAAATATGTACTACGCCGTTTACGG